>NZ_JACKYY010000012.1:0-66163 GCF_015100075.1 Acidithiobacillus sp. HP-11 | reverse complement strand
CGCCTATACCATGCAGAACCACTGGGACGGCATTCTACGTTGGTTCGAGAGCCATCTGAGTAACGGCACTCTGGAAGGTTTCAACAGTCTGCTCCAGTCCGCCAAATCCAGGGCACGGGGCTATCGCACCCACAAGAATTTTATTAACATGGCTTACCTCGTACTGGGTAAGCTGGATCTCAAGCTACCCACTTAAAACAGCGAGGAACCATCTGGGATTATAAACCATCTGCTCTGAGTCCGGTTCCGGCGGCTGAGCAAAAACTTTATGCACGACTGCGCGCTGATTTGGGGGTATCTGGAAGCGGTTATCTGGTTGTTGTTTCAGGGCCCACGATTAACGCCACGTTGTTGACAGCTGAAAAGGCTGGAATTGCCTTACAGGGCCTGGTTGAAAATGATGTGATTGCAAGTTATGAAAGCCCTGTTAGATATCTCCCAAGCATTACCATGCAACAAGAGCGGCAAGCAGCAATTCCACCGCAAACGCAATTGGCAAAGCGATTGCATGAGGCTTTAACAGGCCTGCCGGTAAAAGCCTCCCTTTTTACACCCTTTATCCACGAGGCTGAAATACAACGTACATGTGCCCCCTTAAAACTTGCCGATCTGCATGGCACCAGCATTGGTATGGTGGTTAACAGCATGCTTGTTCACCATGGGAAAGGATGGCAGGCCATTTTGCCGATCAAGGCACCTGCATCAGGGATTGTGAATACCCAGCGCATACGTAGCAGCCTTGCCCGGCAACATATCAAAGACGCCATGCTCATTGATTTATCCGACTCATCAGATCAATTGTATAAAGGTTATCTCTCCAATGTGATTAAACTGTCATTAGCCGGTGTGGTTCTTATCGTGGTGCTTTTATTGTTTTTATTACGTTCCCCAGTTCGGGTTTTTAGAATAATGTTACCGCTAACAGCCGCTGTACTGAGCGTATCTGCAGGATTTGTCTTGTGCGGATATGAACTTAATATCATGAATCTAATTGGGCTGATGCTGATTGTTGCCATCGGGTCAAACTATGCAATATTTTTTGATCAGGCCGATAGGCATGGTCAGGGGGGAATTGCTTCGTGTACACTCGCCTCTCTGGTTATTGCCAATACTGCTACCATTATGGGATTCGCGCCACTCGCTTTTTCCGGGGTGCCTGTTCTTCAGGCCATAGGTGCCACTGTTGCTCCAGGAGTTTTTCTAGCCCTGTTGTTCTCTGCAAGCTTTTCCCAACGTCAAGCATCCTGATTCCAAGATCATTGTGGATGATCCTGTTCTGGGCCGTGCTGATTTTTGAGGAGGAGTCATCACGCGCGCGCTTGTGTCATTTTTAACTGGTACTACTTGCCTTGAAGGATTTGTTATGTATGAATGAGCCGCTGCAACTTGAATGGATCAGTACTGAAATTTTGCTGCGTCAACCCAAAGAATATCTGTCTCATGTGCTGGGTATTGTGCATTATGGTCCAAATCAAGTTCACACGGGACTCAGAGAGCTCGAAATCCCCGTTTCTTTAGTCAACGTCCCGGTTTTGGGTCATGGCGATGGTATTTGTGAACTCTGGAGGTCACAGCAAAAAGTGCGGGCGGGGAGTCACGGGCCAATTTCCTGGAGAGCCAATGAATCCTTACTGTTTCTGACGGTGGAAATCGGTAATGCTGAACAATGTTTGCATGACGCTACACGAGATGCCTACTGCGCATTGCTTGCCGAAATAACTGCTCTTGGCTATCCGCATCTGCTGAGAGTCTGGAACCACATTGGTGATATAAACGATGATTCGACTGGCCTTGAACGTTACCGACAGTTCAATATAGGTAGACTAGAAGCTTTTATGGCCGGCAACTGGTCAGTAATTGATGTTGCACCACCAGCGGCCAGCGCGCTGGGCGCGCAGCGCAATACCCCATTGGCACTGTTTGCACTGGCTTCGCATCATGCGCCACTGGCCATTGAAAATCCTCGTCAAATTCGAGCTTATGATTATCCTCAAAATTATGGACCCTGCCCGCCTACCTTTTCTCGTGCCAGCCTGATTGATCTGGATGGACCGACCCTGTTTATATCGGGCACAGCAAGTATTGTGGGTCACCAAAGTATGCACCCCGATAATTGTCGTGAACAAATCCGCGAGACCATGCGAAACATAGAGGCACTGCTCCATGAGGTCAGCTGTTCCCATGGCGTTGACTGGGAACTTGCCAACTTGCAATTCAAGGCTTATTTGCGGAATGGTGCTGATCTTTGGATGTTTCGCGAGGAAATGGATCAGATAGTCGGTAAAGAGGTAAATTGCCTGATTATCCAGGCGGACATATGCCGACGCGACCTCTTGGTTGAAATAGAAGCAGTTGCTTTGCCTTGCACAAGTACGATTGAACATCACCACTGATGATGACAGCTTGAGGATTCTGAAAATTCGGCTATATATCCCTAGTGACTCATCTGGAAGATAGTCATCCAGACCCGGAATTAATGGAGAATGCAACTTGTTGCCTGAAAGTGCCAAGCCTTATTTGCTGAATAGTGTTTATCAATGGTGTGTTGACCAGGGTCATACGCCATATATTCTGGTGGTGGTTGCCTATCCGGGGGTGGCGGTTCCCAGCGGTTATGAAAAAGACGGGCGCATGATACTGGATATTTCCCCGAATGCTTGCCACAACCTCAACATGGCTGATGGTTGGATCAGCTTTAATGCGCGCTTTGGTGGTGTGGCGCGAACGGTGGATGTACCTATGGCGGCCGTGGTGGCTATTTATGCAGCAGAAACCCAGGAGGGTATGGGTTTTGCGGAGCCAGAGCTGCCTGAGGCCCCGCCTCCAGGATCCGAACCTGAAGATCGTGTAGCGCGTGCTGCTGAGGTTCAGGAAAAACCAGAGAGACCTTCATTGCGGGTCATCAAATGAAAATTCAGGCGGGTTTCTGTGGACTGCTGTTGCTCCTGATTGCGGGGGCGGCCGAGGCAAATATCTACGCCTATACAGATAGCCATGGGGTCGTGCATCTGACCAATGTTCCGGCTGGAAACAGCGCGTATCACATGGTCATGCGCACCCCGAAAATGCCGGTAGCTACGGCTCGCGCCGACTTCAACCGGGTAGCCAAACAGCAATATCAGTCGCTGATTCACGCGGCGGCCAGCCGCTACGGGGTGAGTCCGGCTTTGGTCAATGCCGTCATTTCTGCCGAGTCTGGTTATAACGCCGGTGCGGTTTCACCCAAGGGAGCCATTGGTCTGATGCAGTTAATTCCGGCCACAGCGGCCCGTTTCGGGGTTTCCAACTCTTTCAGTCCGGCCGAAAACATCAATGGTGGCACTGCTTATCTGGCCCATCTGCTGCGTAAGTTCAGCGGTGATCTGAAACTGGCCGTGGCCGCCTATAATGCCGGTTCCGGTGCGGTTATTCAGGCGGGTTATCACATCCCTCCCTTTGCTGAAACCCAGGCCTATGTACCTCGGGTGTTGGCTTATTACCAGCGTTATCTCAATGGCAGCAGCTCTGGCCCAAGCCTGGGTGTCATTGATCATATGCCCACTCCGGTTTCGGTCTCTCCACAGCTTATTCAGGTGTCCAGCCCGTAGTTTTGCAGTTTTTTTCGCAAGGTATTGCGATTGATACCCAGCCATTGGGCAGCCGTACCCCGTTGTCCGTCACATTTCTTCAGGGTGTGTTCGAGCAGGGCACATTCCACCTGTTCAATAACCTGAGTATGCAGGTTTTTTGGCGCTTCGCCCTGCAGATCGTCCAGATAACGATCCACGATCATGACCACGCAGTCACTCAGAGTCATTGATTCTGTTGCCATGATCCTGCTCCTCAGGGTTGACTGAGCAGAGTGACCTGATAGCCTGCAGCGGCAATCAGTTTCGGACTCTTGATGGAGAACTGAACGGGTGTATGGGATAAAAATCCGGAGATGCTCTCTTCCGGCTTTGCCAGATATTCTTTAGGCGTGAATTGCAGATGGGCAATGGGTGCACCGTAAACATTACTCAGAGTGACCTGGATGACCGGGTATGCCTGCACGTGCCCCGCCAGATTCTCCATTTTTCCGGTAATTTCAGCCAAGTGATTATCCAGCGCTGTGACATGGCTATCGACAATGCGCATTTCCCTATTGGGTCCCGGCCAGGAAATCTGTGTACCTAATGTGTTGGCACTCTGGATCATGGCACGGCGGATGGGCGCACTGTTGGCTGCATAACTATAGACGCCCGTTGACCAGAGGATTTGTCCAATCAGCGCCAAAATCAACAGGAAAATAATCAACAGGAGTAAATAACGGCCCAGACGTTGCCCCAGATGGGCGCCGGCTGCACTGGTTTCGTCGTCCGGGTTTACCTGGAAGACGTGCTGGCAGACGCCACATTTCACTTGATAGTGATGTTGTTGCAGGGCCTTTGCTTCCACGCTGAAAGTGGACTCGCAACGCGGGCAGGTTATTTCCATGGTTCAGTCTCCGGATTTTCGCTGGCCATACAGCAGGGACCAGTCTTCTTCATGTTGCGGGGCGGCTAAATTAAAATAGGGTGCGTAGGCATTTTGAATGCCGGTTTCCTGGCTGTGGAGAATGCCGGAGAGGGCAATCCACCCTCCTGGCCTGGTCAATGCAGCCAGCGTCGGGGCAAGACTGAGCAGGGGCCCAGCCAGAATGTTGGCAACCAGAATATCCGCCAAGGGCAGTGGTGTTGCTTCCGGCAGGGACAGTCGCAGTCGCTCCGCGACACCATTGCGTTGGGCGTTGCTCATGGCCACTCGCAGCGCAATAGAGTCGGTATCGACTCCATAAGCTTCTTTCGCACCCAAAAGCAAAGCAGCAATAGCGAGAATACCTGAGCCGCAGCCATAATCCACAATACACTCGCCACCTTGAATGTGGCTTTCCAGAAAATGCAGGCAACGCGAAGTAGTGGGATGCGCCCCGGTACCAAAGGCCTGGCCGGGGTCGAGGTGCAGTTCGTAGCGGGTATCTTGTGGTGCTTGATCCCAGCTGGGAACCACCCAGAGTTTTCCAAACTGACGGGCCGGAAATTGTGC
The DNA here is from genome assembly GCF_015100075.1 of Acidithiobacillus sp. HP-11. Lineage (NCBI taxonomy): Bacteria > Pseudomonadati > Pseudomonadota > Acidithiobacillia > Acidithiobacillales > Acidithiobacillaceae > Acidithiobacillus > Acidithiobacillus sp. HP-11. Next base: position 61,120 of record NZ_JACKYY010000012.1, on the reverse strand, counting down.
CTGGGTACTGGATACCCAATCCTGATCTTCCAAAGCATGGACAGAGGCTCCGTAGTTTTGCCAACCGGCCATGTTTACTAAGGCATGAATACTGGCTTCGCTATGGTTTTCGGCAGCAAAAAGCGCCTGACACTGACTTTTCTGCCAGAGCTCTCCTTCAATAAAAAGTGCTTCGCTGGTATCCAGCTCCAAAAAAGTGATGGCTTCAGCACCTGCCTCCTGCAATTGTGTTTCCACCTTTGCGGCAGAGTCGGCCGGAACCTGAAGGCTCAGTTGCCACCACGCAATGTTCATAGCGCGAGCAGTGCCTCCAGATAATGGATGTTCACTTCACCGGCTGCATATTGGGCTTCTTCAAGAATGCGGCGATGCAGAAGAATGTTGGTCTGGATGCCTTCAATGCTGGTTTCCCGCAGAGCGCTGCGCATGCGCATCTGGGCTTCTTCCCGATCATTTCCATAGGCGATGATTTTGCCGATCATGGAATCATAGAAAGGCGGTACCCGATAACCGGCATATATATGGCTGTCTACCCGAATCCCCGGACCGCCGGGTGGGTGCCATGCCGTGATTTGCCCGGGTGAGGGCATGAATTTTTCAGGATCCTCAGCGTTGATACGGCATTCAATGGCATGTCCCTGCAAGCGGACATCTTCCTGCCGGAAAGGGAGAGGCTTGCCTGCCGCAATCAGAATCTGCGCTTTGACAATGTCCACACCAGTAATCATTTCAGTCACTGGATGCTCTACCTGAACGCGGGTGTTCATCTCGATAAAGTAAAAGGTTTTACTGCCGGGGTCGTAAAGAAACTCAATGGTTCCGGCACCGCGATAGCCCATGTCTGAACAGGCTTTGACCACTGCTGCACCAATTTCGGCGCGTTGTTTATCGGTAATGCCTGGAGCCGGTGCTTCCTCGACGACCTTTTGGTGACGCCGTTGTACGGAGCAGTCCCGTTCGCCGAGGTGTACGCAATGGCCGTGCGCATCGCAGAGCACCTGGAATTCAATATGGCGGGGGGTTTCCAGAAATTTTTCCATGTACAGGGTCGGATTGCCAAAAGCCTTGCCCGCTTCTGCCCGAGTCAGGTTGGCGGCGTTTATCAAATGTGCCTCGGTGTGGACAACGCGCATGCCGCGTCCGCCACCGCCACCGGCAGCCTTGAGAATGACCGGATAACCGATTTCCTTCGCCAGTTTTTTGAGGGCTTCATTGTCATCGGGTAGGGGACCATCAGACCCGGGAACGCAGGGTACGCCGGCCTTGATCATGGCGGCCTTGGCCGCGATTTTGTCTCCCATCAGGCGAATGGTTTCTGCACGGGGACCAATAAATGCAAAACCGCTGTTTTCCACCCTTTCTGCGAAATCGGCATTTTCCGATAAAAATCCGTAGCCGGGATGAATGGCTTCGGCGTCGGTAACTTCTGCGGCAGCAATGACCGCCGGGACATTCAAATAGCTTTGATCACTGGGAGCGGGGCCGATACAGACTGATTCATCGGCCAGCTTGACGTGCATCAGGTCACGGTCGGGTTCGGAATGTACAGCCACCGTGCGGATACCCAGCTCACGACAGGCACGCTGAATGCGCAGGGCAATTTCGCCCCGGTTGGCGATGAGGATTTTCTCAAACATATCAATCCTCTGGTGCAATAATAAAGAGTGGTTCACCGTATTCTACGGGCTGGCCGTTACTGGCCAGCACCTTGATGATTTTGCCGGAGACATCCGCCTCAATTTCATTCAGCAATTTCATGGCTTCGATAATGCAAAGTGTCTGACCAGCCTTGACGGTGCTGCCTTCTTCAACAAAAGGCGCAGCTTCCGGTGAAGCAGCCCGATAAAAGGTGCCGACCATGGGGGACTTGATCATGTAGCCCTGGGGGGCGGTTTCAGGTGCTGCAGTGGCTTCAGGAGGCCGAGTTACTTCTGCAGCCGGTGTTGGCAGCGGGGCTGGCTGAGTGTGATAGGTCACATTTTGCGGGGCGACGGGCGCTGCATGTCGGGTAATACGCACCTTACTTTCACCTTCCACAACTTCAATTTCGTCAATAGCGCTTTTTTCAAGTAATTCGGCAAGGCGACGAATGAATTGGATATCCATACTTTTCCTTATTATGCGTTTAGTCGGGGCGTGAAAAACGCCGGTAAATGGCTTCCAGCGCGAGGAAGTAGCCATCAGCACCCAATCCGGCGATGACCCCTTGGGCCATGTCGGAAAAGTAGGAATACTGACGGAAGGGTTCCCGCGCATGAATGTTGGACAAATGTACCTCAATGAACGGAATCGCCACGGCACTCAGGGCATCCCGCAGGGCCACGCTGGTGTGGGTAAACGCAGCAGGATTGATGATGATGTTGGTGACACCCTGCTTGGGTGCAAGCTGCACGGCATCTATCAATTGATGCTCGGCATTGCTTTGCAAGCTGCTCAAGGCCCAACCCCAGGCATTGGCCATGGCTACCAGTTTGGCGTCTATGTCGGCCAGGGTACTGTGGCCGTAGTGTGCCGGTTCACGCTGACCCAGAAGGTTCAGGTTCGGTCCGTGCAGTACCAATATGTGAGGATTAGATACAGCCATGGCTTCCGCGTAACATCAAGAATAAACTGAAGTCTGCCGCAAATGCGCGCATAAATCTAGGTCGAAGCACTACATCAGCGCCTCATGATTTTTCGCAGGCATCGCCCCACGCGTTGATTTGACGTAGAATACACCCAATATATAGTTCATAGGGGTTGCTGGCAGTATGGTGCAGCCCAGACAGGTCGCTGCGACCTATTGTGATTGACGACGCCGGAGAGAGGTGGCTTTGCCATGTTATACCCTGAATTATTTAAATCCCTGGAGGCCGCGCGTTGGAATATGGCGACAGATATTCCCTGGGATCAGTTTGATCGGAGTCTGGTGAGTGAAGAGCAGCTGCGCACCATTAAGATGAATGCTGTGACCGAGTGGTCGGCGCTGCCGGCGACGGAAATGTTTTTGCGTGATAATCGCGATGATTCTGATTTTTCGGCATTCATGTCCATCTGGTTTTATGAAGAACAGAAGCACGCGCTGGTCTTGATGGAATACCTGCGCCGCTTTGCCCCCGAATATCTCCCGACTGAGGAAGAGCTGCACAAGGTGCGATTTGAATTTGATCCTGCCCCTGCCATGGAAACCCTGATGCTCCATTTTTGTGGGGAAATTCGTTTGACGCATTGGTACAAATGCGCGGCGCAGTGGCACAGCGAGCCGGTCATTCGTTCCATTTACGAAGTGCTGTCCAAAGATGAAGCGCGGCACGCGGGCATTTATCTGAAATATATGCGCCGGGCCATTGAGCGCCTGGGAGACTCGGCGCGTCTGGCTTTCGCTAAAATTGGCGTATTGATGGCCAATACCAAGACAGCAAAGGCTTTGCATCCGACCAACTTGCATGTGAATAAAGAGATGTACCCTGAGGATAGTGTCCAGAGTCACCTGCCGGATCCGGGCTGGCTGGAGCAATGGCTGGATACCCAGATTCATTTTGATGCCATCTGGGAAGGCAAGGTCATCAACGGCATTTTGCGCAATCTTTCCACTCTGCTTGAAATTCCCATCCAGAGTGCCAAGGATCTAAGCCGTTATCGTAAGGCCATGTCCAGTGCAAACCGCGAAGCATCCGGGCATATGGCCGCTGGCTGACATCAGGACGTTTAAGTATGTCAGATGCGTCCTGGCGGAGTATGAGCCTGGAGGAAAGGTTGAAATGGGCACTGAGTCCTGAACTGCCCGGTCACTATCGTCCCTTCCTGCTGAGGGAGCAGTGGGTACAGACGCGCTGTTACTTTGCCAGACGCGTGGATTTGCTGCCCGGAGAAGTAGCTGCATTGGCTCGGGATGACGACTACGTGATCCGCTTGTGCATTGCGAAAAGACCGGATTTATCAGCGGAACAGGTGGCGGAGTTTTGTGCGGATAGGGATCCCAATGTGCGTTATGCCATTGCCCGAAATCCCCTGCTGACGGACATTCAGCGCGCCGGGCTGCTTGCCGATCAAGACGAGTTGGTAAGAACAGCCGCAGCCAAGGGGCCACGGCCTAGTCAGGAGCGCTGTCGTCCGGGTCAGGCGCCGTTATTGCGCTGACCCGGCGGTACCGACCTTAGTCAGCCTGGCGGCGCAGAAAGGCAGGTATATCCAAATCGGCAAAATCCTGAACCCCGGAGCTACGGTTAGAGGTTGAAGCTGGTGCCGGACGTTCGTTATGACGCATACCCACGGGTATGTCGAGATTGCGCCAGTCGGAAGGGGTGCTCGGATTGCCGGCACTGGCAGCCCCACGACCCCGGATGTTCTCCACGGCCAAACGTACAGGTTCGCGTTGCAAACCCGTAGCCACTACAGTGACGCGTAACTCCCCATCCAGGTCAGGATCCAGCACTGTACCGACCTTCACATTGGCGTCATCTGCTGCATAACCGCGAATCAGCTCGCCGACTTCCTGGAATTCGCCCAGGGTCAGGTCCATACCTGCCGTGATGTTGACGAGAATACCGCGTGCCCCGGAGAGGTTGATGTCGTCCAGTAACGGGCTAGATGCGGCGCGGGTCGCTGCATCTCTGGCGCGGTTTTCACCCTTGCCACTGGCGGCACCCATCATCGCCAGACCCATGCCTGACATGACCGTACGCACATCGGCAAAATCCAGGTTCATCAGGCCGGGACGGGTGACCAGCTCGGAGATACCCTGCACCGCGCCCAACAAAATGTTGTCCGCTGCCTGATAGGCATCCTTGAGACTGATGGATGTGCCCAGAACGGCCAGCAGCTTCTCATTGGGAATAATGACCAGAGAATCGACATGCTGGGAAAGTTCGTCGATACCGGAAAGTGCATGCTGCTGGCGTTTTTTGCCTTCAAAATTGAAGGGTTTGGTTACCACACCAACCGTCAGAATGCCCATATCCCGGGCAATGGCAGCAACAACAGGAGCAGCACCCGTACCGGTTCCGCCACCCATGCCGGTAGTGATGAATACCATATCCGCTTTTTCGAGGGCTGCACGAATATCATCGCGACCTTCTTCCGCTGCCTTGCGGCCGACTTCCGGATCAGCCCCGGCGCCCAGACCACGGGTAATCTGCGCACCCAGCTGAATGGTGCGGCTGGCCTGTGAGTGACGTAAAGCCTGGGCATCCGTATTGGCGGTGATGAATTCCACCCCTTCCAGACCCGCTCCGCACATGTTGTTGATGGCGTTACCACCACCACCGCCGACGCCGATGACCTTGATGACGGCGCCGTCCTGTTCGCATTCGTTCAATTCATACATGATATTTCTCCTGATTCGTTAAGTATGAGTGTTGGTGGGGATCAGCCGAAGCTGGTCTGGACCCAGTTGCGCATTTTCCGGAAAACACCGCCAAAGCTGGTGTCCATGCCGGCATGTCCCTGGCCCTGATCTTCATAGGCCGCCCTGGGCTGGACGACAACGGCGGCTTCGCCTTGTCCGGCGGGTTGATTATGTAATCCGTACATGACCAAGCCTACGCCCGTGGCATGTCCAGGTACCCGAACCACGTTTTCCATCCCCGGCAAATGCATGGGTTCACCGACGCGAACCGGCAGGTGAAGGATTTCTTCTGCCAGTTCGGCAATGCCTTCCAGACGGCTGGAACCGCCGGTAATGACGACGCCAGCGGCAATCAAATCTTCATAGCCGGTGCGTCTTAGTTCTGCCTGGATGAGTTCAAACAATTCCTTGATGCGGGGCTCAATGATGTCACCGAGAATGCGCCGGGAAATGGTGCGGGGCGGGCGGGTGCCGACGCTGGGGACCGAGATTTCATCATCCTGCTGAATGAGATCACCCAGAGCGCAACCGTATAATTTCTTGATTTGCTCAGCTTCGACGGGTGGGGTGCGAAGACCCAGGGCAATGTCATTGGTCACCTGATCTCCGGCGATGGGAATGACGGCCGTATGGCGGACGGCCCCATCGCGGAAAATGGCGATATCGGTAGTCCCGCCACCAATATCCACCAGACAAACACCCAGCTCTTTCTCGTCCTGGGTAAGCACGGCGTCTGCCGAGGCCAGCTGTTCGAGGACCAGATCCTGGACTTGCAGTCCGCAACGTTCCACACATTTGGCGATATTCTGGGCGGCACTGACAGCACCCGTAACAATATGTACCCGGGCTTCCAGGCGTACTCCCGACATGCCGACCGGTTCGCGAACCCCTTCCTGGCTGTCAATCATGAATTCCTGGGGCAGAATATGAATGACGTTCTGATCCTGCGGGATCACGATGGCGCGCGCCGCGTCCATGACCCGACCTACATCATCATTGCTGACTTCCTTGTTTTTGATGGCGACAATACCGTGGCTGTTGTAGCCGCGAATATGTCCGCCGGCGATGCCGACTACCGCGCCATGAATCTGCACACCGGCCATGAGCTCGGCTTCCTGCACGGCACGGGTGATAGCCTGAACCGTGGATTCAATATCCACGACAACGCCTTTTTTCAAGCCCCGGGAGGGGTGCTGACCAACACCGATGATTTCTGCTTCACGACCACCTTTGGACTGCGCAACAATACAGGCCACTTTGGAAGTACCAATATCCAGGCCGACGATGAGTTCCTGATGTCCACGTTTCATTTGCTTTCTCTCCTTCGGATCCGGGATCCGTTACTGACTGTTGACGGTGGTCGCTGAGGGCATGGCGACCGCAAAACCATTGGTATAGCGAAGATCCATTGTGGCTCCGGCTACCAGGTATTCCTTGACCTGGGGGGCAATGGCCACCCAGCGTTTTAAAGCGGGTATCACGTCCTCGCTGCCCAGCAGCAGGCGAACCTGATTATTGAGAATGCAGCGCCATCCACCCCTTTGGTCTTCCTGAAGGGAAACGACCTTCAGGCCCAGTGGGGCAACAATGGAATTAAATTTCGCCAGTTGCGCGAGGAGTTGGCTGCCACTATCGGCGGGTCCGGCTAGATTGGGGAGTCCATTGGGTACTTGTGCTGGGGGAACGCTGAACACTTTTCCCTGGGCATCGACCATTTGCCCGGCACCACCCAGCCAGCGGGCGACCGGCGTGTAGGGTTTGATATTGACCGTCAGGCGGTCGGGCCAGACCCGCCGCACCTCGGCATCGGCGACCCAGGGCAGGGCATCCAGAGAATGGCGGATTTGTTCGGGGTTCGCCCACAGAAAGCCACGCGCCGCATAGGGCTTGAGAACCGTGTTGATTTCGGCCAGAGGAATTTTGGGAGAACTGCCGGTAATGGTCAGGGTGTTGATGGGCATCAGGGAGGGTTGCTGGAGCCATTGCCATCCGGACCATCCTCCCCAGGCGAGAATGCTGATACTCAGTCCACCCGCAAGGAACTTTCCATAAAGCTTCCAGGGCAGGGGCTTATGGGCTTTGGCAGCGGCCTTGACGGGTGCCGTCCGGGGAGCGGCTTTGGGTTTTTCCTTCAGGGTGGCTGCTGGCCGTTGTGGCTGTTGTCCGTGGCGATAATCACGCATGACACTAACCATGATTCACTCTCCTCTGCGCCGTACGCAGTATGGTCTTGCATAATTCGGGGAAATCCATGCCCACAGCTTTGGCGGCCATGGGTACGAGGCTGTGGCTGGTCATGCCGGGAACGCTGTTGATTTCCAGAAGATGTATTTTCCCGGATGCACTGATCATGAAATCGACCCTGCCCCAATCTCTGCCACCCAGTTCGGCAAATGCCCGGAGAGCCAGGGCCTGCAGTTCGGCATCTTTGCCGGCACCCAGTCCAGAAGGCAGCAGATAACGGGTATCCTCGGCAAGATATTTGGCATCGTAGTCATAAAAGGCGTGCGGGGTTTCAATGACAATGGGTGGAAGGGCTTTACCATCGACAATGCCGACCGTGGCTTCATGACCAATGACAGCCGCTTCACAGAGAATTTCATCCTCGAGAGCAAAAGCATCCGTTATGGCTTTCTCCAGTTCTTCCGGCCCATTCACCCGGCTGACGCCGAGGCTGGAACCACCATGATTGGGTTTGATATAAAGCGGCCAGGTAAAGTTTGCCGCGAGATCAGGTCGCGGATCGTGCTGCCGCATCAGCATTCCTTCCGTTACGGGGAGGCCGGCGGCTTTCCAGATCTGCTTGGAACGCCACTTGTCCATGGCCAGTGCCGAACTCAAGACGCCGCTCCCAGTGTAGGGAATGGCAAGGGTTTCAAGGACGGCCTGGAGGAGGCCATCCTCGCCAATGGCGCCATGGCAGACATTGAAGGCGATACGGACGCGTTCATCCTGCAACTGCTGTTGCAGCCGCGCTGGTTCAATATCAATGCCCAGTGCTTCCATGCCACTGCTGCGCAGGGCATCAAGGACTGCCGCAGCACTCAGCAATGACACCTCGCGTTCGCCCGAGGGGCCACCGTATAGGACGGCTATGCGGATGGATTCAGCCATGCTTCACCTCCCCCAGAATGCACATTTCGACTTGCAGCCGGATGCCGAACTGTTGCTGGACCGCTGATTGTACTTCCTCCACCAAGGCCTCAATGTCAGCCGCCCGGGCATCGCCCCGGTTGATGATGAAATTGGCATGCTGGCTGCTGACTTCGGCCTGCCCACGGGCTTTTCCCTTTAACCCGGCCGCTTCAATCAAGCGGGCCGCGTGGTCCCCCGCCGGGTTACGGAACACCGAACCACAACTGGGCCATTCGAGAGGCTGAGTGGCGGCGCGTTTCTCCTGCCAGGCGCGCAAGCGTTGCATGACTGCCGTACTTTCTTCGGGGATCAGGCGGAGTCCGGCCGCAACAAAGCAGGCGTCACCATGGCCGCGAACCTCCCGATAGCCAATCTGGAAATCCTGAGGAGCAAGACGCTGGATTTCACCATGGGGATGAATGACTTCCACCCATTCCACCAGACTCCAGGTATCGCCTCCGTGGGCGCCGGCATTCATGCTCAGGCAGCCTCCCAATGTGCCGGGAATACCCGCCAGAAACTCTGCGCCGGCAAGTCCTGCCTTGGCCGCAAAATGGGCAATTTTTACCGCACCTGCACCGGCGCCGACCCGCAGCAGATCATTTTCTGCCAAAACGATCTGATCCAGGGTGTTGGCGAGGCAGATGGTGGTCCCGCGCAGTCCGGCATCGCGCACCAACACATTACTGCCCAGCCCTATCCAGGTGAGCGGCGGAACCGCAAAATGTCTTAAAAATCCTTGCAGATCTTCCAGGGTGCCGGGTAGATAGAAGCGATCAGCCGGTCCTCCAACCCGCCAGCTGGTATGGCGTTGCATGGATTCTCCCAGGCGCAGGCGGCCACCAATGACCGGCATCATGGGGTGGCCTCCGCAAATACTTCGGCCCATTGACCCGCCAGACGGGCAATGCTGCCAGCGCCCATGGTGAGTAGCACCGCGTTCGCAGGCAGTAGTGCGCGAATCTGCGCGGGGGCATTGAGCAGCTCCGGTAAATAGTGAACGCTTATTCCCTGGGCACGCATGGCCGCGCTGAGTGCCTGACTGCTGACTCCGGGTAAGGCTTTTTCGCCCGCACTGTAAATATCGGTGAGTATGACCAGATCGGCCTGGGCCAGACTGTGGACAAAATCGCCAAACAAGGTCTGGGTTCGGCTATAGCGATGGGGTTGAAAGGCGACTACCAGAGGGCGATCAGGCCATACGGCCCGGGCGGCGCTGATGGTGGCGCTCAGTTCGCGGGGGTGGTGACCATAATCGTCAACAATGGTGATGCCGGTAAACTCGCCGACCTGTTCGAAGCGTCTACCTACCCCGCGAAAATCAGCCAGGGCACTGCGAATGGTCTGTTCGCTCACCCCGACCTTGCTGGCAATGCCGATGGCGGCAAGGGCATTGAGTACGTTGTGTTGTCCAGGAATCCCCAGCTCTACATCCAGCCAGTGCACATAGTCATTATCCACCCGCCGCCAGACCTCAAAGTGACTGCCCACTCCCCTGACGGTCACATTACGGGCCTGCAGGTCCGTATCTGCACCGAATCCATAACGCAGCACCGGCGTGCGTAATTCCGGAATCAGGCCGGCGACCATGGGCTCGTCCGTACAGAGCACGGCAAGACCATAGAAAGGCAGGCGCTGCAGAAACTGCAAAAAGGCATTGCGCAAATTATCGAGACTGTCGCCATAGGTTTCCATGTGGTCGGCATCAATATTGGTGACGACGGCCATGACCGGAGCAAGATACAAAAAGGAGGCGTCCGATTCATCGGCTTCCGCCACCAGGTATTCACCGCTGCCCAGGGCGGCATGGGTGCCAGCACTTTTCAACCGACCACCAATCACAAAAGTGGGATCCAGACCGGCTGCGCCGAGAATGCTTGCGACCAGGCTGGTTGTGGTCGTTTTGCCGTGGGTTCCGGCAATGGCGATGCCCTGTTTGAAGCGCATCAACTCGGCCAGCATTTCGGCGCGCCGAATCACGGGAATACGTGATTCCCGGGCTGCCTGTACTTCTGGATTGCTGTCGGGAATGGCCGAAGAAATCACGACGACATCAGTGCCGCGCACATTGGCGGCTTCGTGACCCGAGAAAATCCGCGCACCCAGATCAGTAAGGCGCAGGGTCGAACTGCCTGGCTGCAAATCAGAACCGGAAACAGCATAGCCAAGATTAAGCAGAACCTCGGCAATACCACGCATGCCGCTGCCACCTATTCCGACCATATGAATCTGTCTGACCCAGTTACGCATGGCTTACTCCTTCGGGGTGCATACAAATTCGGGCGACGGCTGCAGCGGCATCCCCCCGGCTTTGTTGTCTGGCCGCTTCTGCCCAGCGCAGGCGTAAAGCCGGATCGTTGAGCAGGGGGCTGAGAATATCCCGCAATTCCCGGGCATGGAGGTTTTCCTGGCGAAGCATTCGCGCGGCTCCAGCGCTTTCCAGAAACTGCGCGTTGGCTGCCTGATGATCATCCACGGCAAAGGGAAAAGGTACGAGAATGGCTCCCAGCCCTGCCGCTGCCAGTTCGGCGACGGTGGCAGCGCCAGCGCGGCATAGTGCCAGATCCGCCCAGCCCAACGCGACACTGATATCCGGGATGAAAGGCTCGACGCGGGCGTCGATACCTGCCGCCGCATATTCGGCTCGGGTGCTTTCGCAATGATCCTTGCCGGTCTGGTGCCAGATTTGTGGGTGTTGTTCCGTGGGCATGGCTGCTATGGCGGCGACACTGACGCTATTCAGCGCCTTGGCTCCCTGGCTGCCGCCCATAATCAATAAACGTGCAGGCCCCTGATGACTGGCGAAGCGCTCCTGCGGCATGGGGAGTTCGCGGATACTGCGGCGTACCGGGTTACCGACCCATTCACCCCCGGGCAAGCGCGCCCCGGGAAATCCCAGAAAAACATGTTTGGCCAGGGGGGCCAGCAGACGGTTGCTCAGCCCGGCGATGGCATTCTGCTCGTGCAGGCACAGTGGACAACCCATGCTCCAGGCCGCCAGGCCTACGGGGGCCGTCACGTAGCCGCCCATACCCAGCACGGCCTGGCTGTGGGTTTGTTGAATGATTTTCCGGGCCTGAACAACGGCCTTGCTGACCCGCCAGGGCATGCGCAACCAGCGTCCCACGCCTTTTCCGCGAACACCTTGCATGTCGATGGTATGCAGGGGATAGCCGCGTTCGGGGACCAGGCGCGCCTCCATCCCGGCAACGGTTCCGGCAAAGGCCACTTCCACACCCTGATCGCGTAACATGTCGGCGACCGCGAGAGCCGGAAATACGTGCCCGCCAGTACCGCCTGCAGCAATGAGGACGCGTTCAGCCATGCTGTACCTCCTTCTGCATCTGCTCTGTTTGTTGGGCGGAAAGCGCCGGATAACGACGACTGACAGCCAGAACCACACCCAGAGAGGCACAGAGAAATACCAGCGCACTACCGCCGTAACTGATTAGTGGCAGGGCAAAACCCTTGGTAGGAAGAGCGCCAAGGTTGACGCCCATGGACATGACCGCCTCACCGCCGAACCATGTCAGCGTGCCATAGCAGAACAGGGCAAAAAAAGCATCTCCGGCGGCAGCAGCGCGGCGTCCGATCCGATAAATACGCCAGCAGGCCACACTGTAGAAAATGGCCAGTGCCCATACCCCGATCATGCCCAACTCTTCGCCGATCACTGCCAGAATGAAATCCGTATAGGATTCTGGCAGATAAAAGTATTTCATGATGCCATCGCCGAGGCCGACCCCGAAAATACCACCCCGGCCAAAGGCAATCAGGGACTGTACCAACTGAAAACCCGCTCCGTATGGATCTGCCCAGGGATTCTGGAAAGCGGTGATGCGGGCAAGCCGGTAGGGGGCTGATACGGCAAGAATTCCCAACGCGCCACCGGCAACAATGCCTGCCAGTAGAACGTAAGTAATGGGTAATCCGCCCAGGAACAACATGACGCCAGTGAGCAGTACCACCATCGCAAATGAGCCAAAATCGGGTTGTAGTAACAGCAGCAACCCCAGCAACCCCAGCACCACAAAAATCGGCCAGAGTCCTTCCTTGAATTTGCCGAGGAGCTCGCCTTTGCGCACCACATAACGTGCGAGGAATAAGAGCAGGGCAAATTTCAGCAGTTCTGAAGGCTGCAGGCGGACAATGATGAAATTGATCCAGCGATGTGAGCCGTTGACGGCAACGCCGATGACCGGCAAAAACACCATCACCAGGGCGATCAGGGAAATGATCATGAGGGGAAAGGTCATGCGTTCCCAGAAGTCGAGATCAATACGGCTAAAATAGTACAATACGGCGGCGGCCAGAATGACATAAAGGCCCTGACGTTCGGCAAAAAAGAACGGATTACCGGTTTCATGCTGGGCAATGGGCGCGCTGGCGGAATACACCATGATCAGACCAAAACCCAGTAGTACCAGAATGATCCACCACAGAATGGTATCTGCCGGGCCGTTTTCGGCCAGCCACCAGCTTGGACGTTTCATGATTTCCCTCCAGCCAGTTTCTGGACAGCTGCAGTGAACTGCTGCCCCCGATCCTGATAATCCCGGAACATATCGGTACTGGCGCAGGCTGGTGAAAGCAGAACCTGATCTCCGGGCATGGCTCTGGATGCGGCTTTAAGAACCGCATCCTGCATGCTGTCGGCGTAATCTACCGGAATGACATTTTCAAGCATTTGCGCGATTTTTTTGGCATCCTTGCCGAGTACAACAGCGGCGCGCTGATCACGGCAGGCTTGCTGCAACGGACTGAGATCCGCGCCCTTGGCATCGCCACCGAGAATCATCACCAACGGTCCGGATAAGCCGCTCATGGCTTTGAGCGTGGCACCCAGATTGGTTCCCTTGGAATCATCGTAATAATTGACCCCCTGATATTCGGCGACCCAGGCCAGTCGGTGTGGGAGACCGGAAAACTGGCAAAACACTTCCTGAATGGCAGCAAGTGGAAATTGGGCCGCTTCGGCCAGGAGCGCTGCGGCCAGTGCGTTTTCGATATTGTGTCCGCCCTGCATACGCAGATCGGCTGCGGGAAGCAGGGCTCCGCTGTTGCGCAGCGTGAGCCGGTCATTCAGTACATAGGCATCACTGCGCTCATCATGAACAGCAAAGCAACGGATGGCCACGGAGTCTGGGACTTGTCCGGGCAAGCTCGACGTAAAGGCATCTTCGCCGTTCAAAACCAGGACATCACCGGCATTCATGTTCTGAAAAATTCGGGCTTTGGCTGCCCCGTACTGCGCGTAGTCACCATGCCAGTCCAGATGGTCGGGACTGAGGTTCAAAATGGCAGCCACCCGGGGTCGAAAAGTCGTACAGGCATCCAGCTGAAAGCTGGAGAGTTCGAGGATATACCAGGCCGGTTCAGGGCCAGATTCTGGTAATAACTCCAGTGCCGGAGTCCCCAGGTTGCCACCGGTCGCAACCATTATTCCGGCTTTTCGGGCAATTTCGCTGACCAGCGTGGTAACGGTGCTTTTACCATTACTACCGGTGATGGCAATGATGGGTGCCGAGGCTAGCAGTGCAAATAATTCAATATCACCCATGACGGTGATTCCCGCCTTTCTGGCCTTTTGCAAGGCCGGCAGGGTAGGAGCAAGACCGGGGCTGAGCAGAATCAGATCGCTGTCCAGAAGCAGATTTTCAGGAAGCGCCCCGAAATGAAAAGTGACTTGGGGATATTGCGTACGGAGGGTGTCAGCATTTTCCAGGTGGCGGGTATCCGCCACCTGACAATGTCCACCCAGGCGCAGAGCGGTGTTCAGGAGTGATTGTCCGGTTTTGCCGAAGCCGAGGATGAATACCTTTTTGCCGTTGAGTTTCATGTCAGCGGATCTTCAAACTGGAAAGGCCAATGAGCACGAGAATCACGGTGATAATCCAGAAACGCACGGCTACCCGTGGCTCTGGCCAGCCTTTTTTCTCGAAATGATGATGAATGGGCGCCATGCGAAACACCCGTTTGCCCGTCAGCTTGAAGGAGGCCACCTGAATCATCACCGACAGGGTTTCCATGACAAAAACCCCACCCATGATGACCAATACCAATTCCTGTCTGGCGATGATGGCGACAATGGCCAGGGCGGCACCGAGGGCCAGTGCGCCGGTATCGCCCATGAATACTTCGGCCGGATAGGTGTTGAACCAGAGAAAGCCGAGCCCGGCACCAACCAGTGATCCGCAGAAAATCAGCATTTGTCCGGAACCCGGCACCCAGGGCAGATCCAGGTAATGGGCGAATACAGAATTTCCTGAAACATAAGCAAATATTCCCAGGGCTGCAGCCACCATGACGGTTGGGACGATGGCCAGCCCGTCCAGGCCATCAGTCAAATTGACGGCGTTGGAGGTGCCGACAATAACGAAGTAGCTGAAAATGATAAAGCCGAACCCCAAGGGAATCAGGACATGAGGTACAAAAGGAATAATCAGGCTGGTTTCTACGGGCTTATTGGCCAGTCCATACAATACTCCAGCTGCAGCTAGGGCAAACAAGGACTGCAAACCATATTTGGCGCGGGCGGATAAACCTTTGGTGTTTTTACGCCGCAGCTTGCGCCAGTCGTCAATAAAACCTATGGCGCCAAAGGCAAAAGTAGTGACGACCGCCACCCAGACCAAAGGATTGCGCAAATCTGACCAGAGCAGGGTGGTAATGATGACAATCAGCAGAATCAGGGCCCCGCCCATGGTCGGCGTCCCCTGTTTGCTGAAGTGGGTTTCCGGCCCATCATTGCGTACCATCTGCCCGATTTTGTAATAGCGCAGACGGGCAATGAAAAAGGGGCCAATAACCAGGGAGAGGACCAGCGCGGTCAGTATCGCCAGTACGCCCCGTAGGGTCAGATACTGAAACACGTAAAAACCGTGGTATATATGGCCGAGTTGCATGAATAGTGCGTAGAGCATCAGGCGTCTCCAGCCACGAGTGCCTGAACGACACGTTCCATGTGTGCAGCTCTGGAACCTTTTACCAGCACTACCGTTTCCGGATTGAGATGGGGCTGCAGAGCATCAATCAGGGGGGGCAGTTCCATAAAATGCTCTGTACCGGCTGCAAACGCTTCGGCGGCTTTGGCAGCCAGTTGTCCCAGTCCGTAAACCGCATCAATGCCCAGCTGATGGGCCAGAATTCCTGCCTGCCGGTGATAAACTACCGTATCGGGACCCAGTTCACCCATATCTCCGAGTATGAGAATACGCTGGCCGGATTGGGCGGCAAGAACACGTAATGCGGCCTCTAATGAAGCTGGATTGGCGTTGTAGGTGTCATCCAGAACCCGGCAGCCGCCCCTTCCGTTGCGCCATTGCAAGCGCCCGGGGATGGCTTCCAACGCGGCCACAGCACGCTGAATCTGAGGGATGCTGATATCCAGGGCCAGTGCGGCGGTGACGGCAGCCAGGACATTGGCACCATTATGTTTTCCCGGGAGCGGGACTTCGAGGGTGAATTCGCCCTGGGGGGCGCGTACATCCAGTTGGCCGCTGCTTCCTGAACGATCCTGCCAATGTCCACGGACGCGTACCGGGAGGTTGTTCAGACTGAAGCGCCACACTTCGCCCGGAGCTTTTTCTGCCCAGAAGTCGGCAAATTGATCGTCACCATTCAAAATGCTGATGCCACGATTGTCCAGTCCCGAGAGAATTTCGCCCTTGGCCGCCGCGACGGCAGCCACAGTTCCGAGTCCCGCCAGATGGGCGGGGCCGGCATTGTTGATGAGGGCCAACGTTGGTTTGGCCAGTGCGCTGAGCAGGGTGAGTTCGCCGGGATGGTTCATGCCCATTTCCAGTACCGCATAGCGATGTTCCACCCCCAGTCTTGCCAGGGTCAGGGGCACGCCAATATGGTTGTTCTGATTGCCTTGAGTGGCCAGTACGGGGCCGCTTTCGGCAAGGATGGCTGTCAGGACTTCCTTGACCGTGGTTTTGCCACAGGAGCCGGTAACCGCCAGCACCGGTATGTTGAAACGCTGGCGCCAATGCTGTGCCAGGCTTTGCAAGCTTTGCAAAGTGTCCTTGACCACTACTCCGGGCGCATCCACCTGACGGTTGCTGAGTACGGCGGCCGCGCCCTGGGCTAAAGCTGCCGGAACAAAGTCGTTCCCATCAAAGTGTTCTCCGGTCAGTGCAACAAACAGTTTGCCAATCATGGGTTGGCGACTGTCCGTGGCAATGCCGTGTATTTCGTCCTTTCCCTGGCTGCCAGGCAGAAGCTGGCCACCGGTGATGCGGGCTATTTCGTTGAGGGAGTAGCGCATCATGGGCGCAGTGCCTCCATCGCTACCTGTTGGTCATGAAACGGAGTTTTCTGACCCATGATTTCCTGGGTGCGTTCATGTCCTTTACCGGCAATCAACACCCAATCCCCACTTTGGGCCTGGTGGATGGCCTGGTGGATGGCCGCTGCCCGATCATGAATGACCTCAATGGCCTCAGGGTGCTGCATGCCCGCGAGAATGTCGCGAATAATGTCGTCGGCATTTTCACTGCGGGGATTATCATCTGTAAGCGTGACCCGGTCGGCCAGAAGTTCGGCAACTTTTCCCATTTCCGGACGTTTTCCCCGATCCCGATCGCCGCCGCAGCCGAAAAGCACATGGACCTGTCCTTTGGCGACGGCACGTATGTCCTTCAAAACCCGTTCCAACGCATCCGGAGTATGCGCGTAGTCGATCATGACCTGTGCCTTGCCGGATATTGCCGGCAGGCGCTGATAACGTCCCTCGGGCAAATCTAGATGGTGAACGTCTGCGTCACTGACTTTCCAGCCCATCCCATGGGCGACGGCCAGGGCGGCCAGGAGGTTTTCGACATTGCTCTGCCCGAGGAGCGGACTACGTAATTGCCGCAGACCTTCCGGTGTACCCAGGGTCAGGAGCGTACCACTGGCCCCGGCATGTATTTCTCGGACCTGAAAATCCCAGGCCCCCGCTCCAAAACCCAGAACATTGACGGAGGGATCGATTTGCTGCGCAATTTGTGCAGAAAAGGGATCATCCCGATTCAGTACGGCCAGTTTCAGATCGGGAAATTTGAACAGACGGGCTTTGGCAGCGCCGTATTGATCCATGTCGCCGTGAAAATCGAGATGATCACGACTGAGATTGGTAAACACGGCCGCAGCAAATGGGACGGCAGCTACCCGGCCCAGGGCCAGGGCATGGGAGGAAACTTCCAGCGCGATGACCTTGGCCCCCCGATCCCGGAGCGAGGCCAGCGTCTCCCAGAGTCGAACGGCTTCCGGGGTGGTGTTGGCATGGGGGACGAGGGCATCAACCGGCCCGTAGCCCAAGGTTCCGATAATCATGGCTGGTTGGGGGGCGAGTTCGGCAATCAGCCGGGTGACGCTGCTTTTGCCATTGGTGCCGGTGACGCCGATCAATAGCGGTGCTGCTCCTTCATCCCAGCGATGCCAACGGCGCAAGGCCTGGCCGAGCTTGTCGCGGAGCTCGGGAGTCTGCCAGCAGGCAGGGCCATTGACTTGCGGAATGACGGCTTCGTGCCCGGCTTCCAGCACGGCGGCCACGGCCCCCGCCTTCCAGGCTTCTGCCAGAAACTGATCGGCATCGCCACGATGATTGTGTAATCCCACGTAGAGCATGCCCGGCTGCAAGCGGCGGGTATCTGTTTCGATGCCGGTTACAGCCAGTTCCCTGAAGGCGTCAGGTACGGCATCAAATAGCCGGGATAGGGGTTCAGTGCGCTGCATCACCCGCTCCTTCTGCCCACTGCTGGGCCTCGGTGACAGTGCGGTATGGATATTCGGCAGTGGTTTTCAGAAGGCCCGGGTCTGGTTGAATGCCCATGCTTTGCAGGGCAGCTGCCATGGTCACCCGAAATACCGGTGCCGCCACGACTCCACCATAGCGCCATCCCTGGGTCGGGGCGCGGACCACGACAGCCATCACCAGGCGCGGGTCCTGAGCAGGGGCAAAGCCCACGAAACTGGTGTTTACCTGGTTTTTATGGAAGCCGCCTTTACCGTTGGCCATGATGGAAGTTCCGGTTTTGCCCGCCACTCTGTAACCCGGGATGCTGGCCAGAAAGCCGGTACCGCCCGGACTGGTAACGCCGCTCAGCCATCGGCTCAGTCGTGCGGCAGTGCTTGCAGGCATGATCCGAACTCCGTTTACTGAGCGGGTATCCTGGCGGATCAGGGTGGGTGCTATATACACCCCTTGATTGGCAATGGCCGCATAAGCGGCCGCCAGTTGCAGGGGAGTTACCGATAAACCATATCCGTAAGCCATCGCCGCTCTGCGGGCAATATCCCAACCCTGCCAGGCCGGCAGCGTCCCCGGACTTTCTCCGGGGAGCCCGAGGCCGCTGTCTTGTCCAAAGCCAGCCTGATGGAGCATTTGAAAAAGATCCGCCGGAGGGGTGCGCAATGATATTTTTGCGGCCCCGATGTTGCTTGAATATTTAAGGACTTGCGCCAGATCCAGATTGTTGTGACGGACATCATCCTGGATACAGAAACGCGCAACTCGAAAACAGTTGGTGTTGACGTTGAAAGTACTGTCGGGCTGGATACTGTTATCGTCCAGTGCCGCTGCAATGGTGAAGGGTTTCATCACGGAACCGGGTTCAAAGGTGTCGGCCACAGCCCGATTATTATAAAGACCAGCCTGATAATCGTGGCGATTATTGGGGTTGAAAGCAGGATAACTGACCATGGCCAGCACTTCACCGGTCCGGGCATTCATGAGCACCGCTGCCCCGGAACGGGCCTGGAAGCGTTGTACGGCCGAGGCCAGAGCGGTGTAAGCCACATACTGGAGATTGCGGTCAATGCTCAAAGTCAGGACTTTGCCGGGCTGGGCAGAATGGGCAGGGCCGTGCAGGCTCAGCGGGTGGCCGTAATTGTCACGCAACCCGGTTTCTTCCCCCGCCTTGCCGGTTAACCACTGGTTATAGGTCAACTCCAATCCTTCAATGCCTTTACCATCTACATTGGTAAAGCCAATCAGTGGGGCCGCAATGCTTCCGGCAGGATAATAACGGCGATTCTCGTTGAGGCTATGCAGGCCGGAAATATGCAGTGCCGATATTTTTTCGGCTCGTTCGGGACTGATCTGGCGGGCGATAAAGGCAAAGTGGCTACCACCCGCATGGACACGGGCATCGAGTTCGTTGACGCTGATTCCCAGGGCGGAAGCCACAAGCGGCCATTGATTTTCCTGGTGGGTGAATACTTGCGGATCTACCCAGAGGGTTTTGACTGGTACGGACAAAGCCAGTGGCTTGCCATCGCGATCAACAATGGGTCCGCGTTGCACCGGCAACGGAAAATGACGCAAATAGCGTTGGGCTCCCTGGTCGCGTAAAAATGGACCATGTTCCACCTGGGCACGCCAGGCCTGAGCCATGACTGCAGCAAAGGCGAGTGTTACGGTTGCCCAAACGGCCGTCGCCCGCCACGCCGGTAATGGGCGTGCGGGGATTTTGGCCGGATAGGCAGAAGTCCGGGTCACTGCGCTTTCACCATGACAATCTGACTGTTTTTGGGGGCGCTCAAGCCCAGCTTCTGCCGGGCGATATCCCCGACCCGCGCATTGGAGGCGAGTGTGGCCTGCTCCAGTTGCAGCTGTCCCCAGCGATTATCCAGGGCAAAATGTTTCGCCTGTGCTTCCTGCAAGGCAATAAACTGGCTTCGGGTGCTTTCCCGTGCAGCTACTATACCGAGCAGCGTTACCATGATGAGAATGGCGAGAATTACCGTATTACGCCGCATGACGTTCACTCCTTTCGGCCACTCTGAGTACCGCTGAACGGGAACGGGGGTTCATCTGAATTTCTTCCGTACTGGCATGAATGGCCTTGCCGACGGCGGACCATGGTAAGGGTGGGATTTCCGCTGCGCGCAAGGGCAGGTCGCTGCTGACCCGAAACGCATCTGCCCGGAAAAAGCGTTTGACCATGCGATCTTCCAATGAATGAAAGCTGATGATGGCCAGGCGTCCGCCAGCACGCAGTACCGCCATGGCCTCTGGAAGAAACTGTTCCAGCTCTTCCAGTTCATGGTTGATAAAAATACGAATGCCTTGAAAACTGCGCGTTGCTGGATTCAATCCGGAGTCGTGACGGGGAATGACCTCGGCGATGAGTTCGGCAAGCTGACTGGTTCGCTGCAAAGGGGTCCGCTCGCGATATTTGACGATTTTGCGGGCAATGGCGCGGGCAAATCGTTCTTCACCGTAGTTTTTCAGTACCTGGCGGATTTCTGTTTCAGGAGCACCGTTCAGCCATTCGGCGGCACTGATGCCGCTGCCGGGATCCATGCGCATGTCCAGAGGACCGTCACGGAGGAAGCTGAAGCCACGTTCGGCTTCGTCGAGTTGCGGAGAAGAGACACCCAGATCGGCGAGAATCGCATCCACGGATTCCCAGCCAAGACTTTCCACAACGCTGCGGATTTCACTGAAGCGTGCCTGGCGGATCAGTACCCGCTCATCGTCGGCAAAGCGGTCTTGCAGTGCCGCGATGGCGCTGGGGTCGCGGTCCAGAATCAATAGCATATCCTGATGCTGAAGCTTTTCCAGCAATGCCGCACTATGCCCGCCACGTCCTCCGGTCACATCCACACAACGTCTGGCTGAGCCCTCGCTGAGGGCGGGTTGGAGCATGGCGACGCTTTCCTGCAGAAGTACCGTAATGTGAGATCCGGACGCGGGCATGTTCACAGGATGAGATCTCCCAGGCTGGCAAATCCATCGTTATTGTTCAGGCTGTTTTCCTGGTAACGATCCCAGCATTGGGCATCCCAGATTTCGAATTTGTTGATTTGACCGACGACGACCAGTTCCTTGTCGATTTCTGCGAAGCGGCGCAGATTGGGTGAAAGTAGGATGCGTGCCTGACTGTCGAGACGCATTTCTTCTGATTGGCCGACAAACATCCGCTGAAACTGGCGGGCGGCGGGATTGTTGCTGGGGAGTTCGGCTACTCGGGCTTCCACTTTTTCCCAGGTGGGAAGGGGGTAGGCCACCAGGCAATGTTCCCCCGGGCGGCTTTGCACATCAATGGTGACGACAATCTGACCGTCGCAATGGGCATTCAGCCAGTCGCGGAAGCGGGCCGGGACGTTCATGCGTCCCTTGCTGTCGAGATTGTGCCGGTGCGTTCCCCTAAACATTTTGCGTTTTACTCTCCAAAACCTTCCACTTTGACCCACTTTTCCCCACAAGCTGAAGAATAGAGGGCGCACATCTGGCTGTCAAGAAGAAATATTGAATAATTACGGCATGTTAGAGCATGTTGATAAAGCTCTATAAAACACTTTAAAGGGTTCTTGTAATCATTGGATTATGCAGTACAAAGTGATTTTGAACGTGTTTGACAGAAAATCAGCAGAGCAGCTGTATGTGCCATGATGTAAATAAATTATCTATTTATTTCATGCAGTTGGGTCGTTGTGTCGGTATTTCTGCCGGAAGCAGATGACGCAAGGAATAAAAATTGGAGTGGGCCGATAAGCCGGGTTCTGTCGTGGACGACCATTCCTCTAGGCCTGCACTTACGCACAGGCTCCAGCAATCTACCCGCATGCACCGCGGACCACGGTATCGCATGCCTATTTGATCTTGCTCCAGGCGGGGTTTTCCCTGCCATTTCCGTTACCGGAAATGCGGTGCGCTCTTACCGCACCTTTTCACCCTTACCGGCGCTTGCGCGCTTGGCGGTATATTTTCTGTGGCACTTTCCGTAGGCTCACGCCCCCCGGCCGTTAACCGGCGCCTTGCCCTATGGAGCCCGGACTTTCCTCCCCAGATAAATCTGCGGCGGTCGTCTGGCCCACTCCGAGGCGGATCATACGCGTTTTCAACAGGACTGTCAGAAGAAAAACCATCCATTTTGCGAACTATACTTTGTTCACATGAATGGGTGGTGTATCGGGTATCCAGGTAACCGGTACTGTTTGCTGAAGGAGTGAATATTATGATTACTGACAATTTTCTGGATGAAGCACGCGATGTTCCCTCAACTACGCCGATGGAAAGAGTGGTGGCCTGGTCCATTTTCCGCAGTCGGGAGGACGCCAGAAAACTGCTCGACCATGTGCATTTGGCGCCCGGGCAGGCGCTGGTAGGCGGGCACGGTCAGGACAGTGTGGCCCCTTATTGGTGGGTTGGTGTGCAGGTACAGGACATGAGCCAATGGGGCAATGCTACGGCGGTTAACAAGCGGGGTCGTTTGGGAGATTGATGGCGGGGATCAGGCCATGTAATGCCCTGAGCAGGGTTTCCTTGTTTTGATGGTTGCCCAAAACCTGTCTCTGGTAGGCGCTGCGCAGGGCCTTGCCGAGTTCTGGTCCCGGAAGAACGCCAAGGTCCATGAGATCGTCGCTACGGATCAGCGCTTCAGGAAGTGTCTCCCAGAGCCCCAGTTTCTGCCAGATTTCGCGGGCTCGCACGATGGATGCCGTATCGCTATGACCTGCACCCCGTGCATCGGCCTGGGCAATGTCCAGGAGCAGGCTGCGGTCAGGAACGCGTAGAGCCAGACGCGCATAGGCCGGTTGCTTGGCCCGATCCCGAAACAGGGCGTGGGGAGCCCCGTGCCAACGGAGTAATGGTAAAATCTGCCGCTGTAGATGTTGTCCGGGAAAATAACGATTCAGGAAGTCGCGTGCCCGGGCAAGGGAATGCTCATGCCCTATGGCCCGCCAGCGATTTTGTGGATCGCGCCGGGTGCTGTCGGCTTTACCCAGATCATGCAAGAGCGCTGCCAGCATCAGGATGAGGTCGCGTGCGGGCTGGCCTTGGCGCAGGTTGGCGGCTTCGGCAAGCACTTTTCCCGTATGTATCCAGGCATCACCTTCAGGATGCGCATCTGGACGCTGGGGTACGGCCTGCAGTGCTTGGAGGGCAGGGAATGCGCGAATGCTACCGGTGAGTGCCAGTGCATCCCAGGCTGCCCGCAGGTTGCAGCCACGCAGCAGGAGCGCCTCCCATTCCTTGCGCAGCCGTTCAGTAGGGATTTCCGACAGTTGCTCCGCCAGTTTTTGGCAAAGTGCGATGCTGCTTGCTACGAGATGAAAATCCAGTTGCCCGACCAAACGCGCAGCCCGGAATGCTCTGAGAGGGTCATCAGCAAAGGTGCCGGGATTCACGATGCGCAGTCGTTTTTTCTGCAGATCGCGCAGCCCACCCACAGCATCCAGTATTTGTCCGGAGCAGCAGTCCCAGGCCAGGGCATTGACCGTAAAATCACGACGCTGGACAGCAATGGACCAGGGCAGGTGCGGGTCTGTCTCGCCGCGTGTTTGGGGCAGGGTAAATTCCGCACCGCCAGCGACCCAGACTGCACAGCGACCACCCACCCGATGTGCAGCAAAAGGCGCCAGGCATTCTTCCAGTCGCGTTTCATTCAGCGCATGGATTTCCATGTCCCAGTCATGGATGGGCAGGCCTAACAGACTGTCGCGAACCGCACCGCCGACCAGCAGCGTCCTTGCCCCCGCACGTTCCAACGCGTTGATTATTGGCGTCAGTTTTGGCGGGATGAATATTTCCATAAACCTAGTTTTTGCGCATCTCGGTTAATAATTCGGCATAGCGTTCGGCCACAACCCGACGTTTGATTTTCAGGGTGGGTGTTACTTCACCATGAGCTTCACTCAGCGCTTCCGGCAAAACGGCAAAACGCCGTACCTGTTCATAGGAAGGCAGATCCTGCAGGGCGGTATGAATGCTTTCCTGAAGAGCCTTGCGCAGGACACTGGTGTCCGGCTTCGCGCCAAAACGCGCCTGCACCTGTTCCGGGTTGGGGAAAATCAGGGCGCTCAGGTAGGGAAGGCGGTCTCCAAAAACGACGGCCTGACTGATAAGCGCCTGGGCCATCAGGCGCATTTCAATTTTTTGTGGAGGAATGTTTTCGCCCGCCGAATTGACGATCAGATCTTTTTTGCGATCATAAATAGTCAGGTATCCATTTTCATCAAGGCTGCCGACATCACCGGTGTGTAGCCAGCCATCCACGATGGTTTCCCGGGTGGCACCGTCATTATTCCAGTAGCCGGTCATGATAGATGGCCCGCGCACCAGGATTTCGCCATCGGCGGCAATACGACCTTGCAAATTAGGCAGGAAGCGGCCGACGGTTCCTGGTCGGATATCATCCAGAGGATTGGCGGCGATGACCGGGCTGGTTTCGGTCATGCCATATCCCTCTACCACAGGCAGGCCGATGTCCAGAAAAAAACGGGTGATATCTGTATCCAGCGGAGCGCCTCCGGAAACGAAAAAGCGCAGACGTCCTCCCAGTTTTTTGCGTAGACCGGAGACTAAAAGGCGACGCGCGACATACCGTTGCCATGGAGGGGCAGAGCGATTACTGTCACTTAACCCGGCGCCGCGCTGCATGAAACGACCGAGCAGGCCATGGCGTTCTTCAATACCACGCCGGACCCTGCTGTAAAGCAACTGAAAGACTCTGGGAACAGCAATGACGATATCAGGATGAGCCGCTTCCATATCGCGCAGGACGGTGTCGGGGCGTTCAGCATAAGCCACTTCCAGTCCGAGCAGGTAAGCGCCAAAATGCCCGGTCCCCCGCTCGAACACGTGTGACAGCGGCAGGATGGACAGCAGTCGCTGGCCGCGCCGCAAGGGGACTAAAGGCAAAAAACCGGCAATATTGCTGAGAATATTGCCATGACTGAGCATGACGCCCTTGGGCCATCCGGTGGTTCCGGAGGTATAAACAATGCTGGCAATCTGCTCACGTTGCAATTCGCCAAGGCGTTCTGCCAGCTCCTGTCTGTGCAGCGTGGTATTGTCCTGTTCGAGTTGTGCCCAGTATTTCAGGCTGGCGCTTCGGGCTGCGTCAGGGTTTCTGAGTAATATGCGTTCATGCGGGACCCCCCAACCCTCGCCACCCATTTTTTCCCACTCATTCTTGCCCTCCAGTAACACCAGTCCGGCACCACTATCCCCCAGAACGTAGTGAATTTCCCGGGGACTAAAACTGGGATAAAGAGGAACCGTGATGGCGCCAATGCTGAGAATGGCGAAATCCATAATGGCCCAGTCCATGGAGTTGGGGGCCATCAATATGACTCTTTCTCCTCTTTTGACGCCTAAGCGCAGCAAACCTTCGGCACGCGCCTGTACCCGGGCCTGAAAATGGGCGGCACTGACTTTCTGGAAGCCCTGGGGCTGGCGCTCCAGGGCAATACAGCCATCTGGATCCAGTGTGCAACGGGCGAACAGCCCTTCGGGCAGACTCCGAAAACGTCCAAGGTCTGCCACCATTTCAGCGCATGGCCTTCTCGGCAGGGGTCAGGCTGCGTTTGAAACTTTCCATTTGAAACAGGCGGTCCATATATTCCTGGGTAGCCTTGGCCGCTGCTGGCAGGCTGATGTCGAGTATGGGAAGGCGCCAGAGCAGGGGGGCAATGGCACAATCAAGAATGGACAGATCATCGCCAAAAAGAAAACGCTGTTGCGTAAAAATGGTGCTGAGTCCCGCCATGGTACTGCGGATTTGTTCTTTGGCTGTCTTGATTTGTTCCGGACTGAAGCCGGGCTGGAAAAGCGGCGCGAACCAGTCCTGGTCAAAGCGCAGCAGCCCCAGACGAACTTTTGCCCGGGAAATGGGATCAACAGGAATAAGGGGAGGGTGAGGAAAACGCTCGTCCAGATACTCCATAATCAACACCGATTCATGGATGGCGAGGTCCCGGTCCAGGAGGGTGGGAACCTGATTATAAGAATTGAGTTCAGCGAGTTCTTCAGGCTTGTGGGCGAGGTCAACTTCAATGATCTGGTATTCCATTGCCTTTTCTTCCAGAACAAAACGCACGCGGTGGGCAAACACGCAATCGTCGCTGGAATACAATGTCATCAGAGTTTTTTTGCTGCTGGGCGTGGCCATATTTGAACTTCCTTGATCGCAAGTAGAGTATATCTTCAGCATGAAACCCGTAGGGGATTTCATCGGCTCGTTGATTATACATGAGTACCGCATTGTTGGGGTATTTCCATGAGGATAGAGTGTCTGATGGGAAAATATTATTTGTTAATGAATGTCAATAGGCCTTGTCGAGGACTGTGGGTCGCTGTAAACTGCCTGACCAGTCGGTTAGTTGTATAGAGACAACAAAAGTTGTAACCTAAACCACAACTGTATGGGAGGGCGGTCCTGAGGATCGCATAGGAATTAAAATCATGATCCGTCAGCGCACACTTAAAAATATGATTTGGGGCACCGGAATCGGCCTGCACAGCGGCCGCAAGGTTTATCTGGGCCTTCGTCCTGCCCCGATTAACACCGGCATTGTTTTTCACCGGAGTGACATCGAAGGGGGCGCCTGGATCAAGGCTGATCCTCTCCATGTGGTGGATACCCGTCTTTCCACCAATATTGGCGACGGCCAGATTCGTGTGGGCACCATTGAACATCTGATGTCTGCTCTGGCGGGCTTGGGTATTGATAATGCCTATATAGACCTGGATGGTCCGGAAGTGCCGATTATGGATGGTAGCGCGGCGCCTTTTGTTTTTTTGATTCAATGCGCGGGCATTGAAGAGCAGAATGCACCCAAGCGTTTCATCCGTATCACCAAGCCACTGCTTGCCGAAGACGGAGATCGTTGGGTGCGTCTGGAACCTTTTGATGGATTCAAGGTGAGTTTCACCATTGATTTTGACCATCCTGTCGTCAAAAACGGTGGCCAGGACGTGACTGTGGATTTTTCACGCACCTCTTACCTGAAAGAAGTGGCGCGCGCCCGGACTTTTGGTTTTATGCGGGAAGTGGAAACCCTCCGAAAAATGGGCCTGGCTCTGGGTGGTAATCTGGATAACGCCATTGTGGTCGATGATTATCGCATCCTCAATGAAGAGGGCTTGCGTTACACCAATGAATTTGTCCGTCATAAGGTTCTTGATTCCATTGGTGATTTGTATCTGCTGGGGCATCCTCTGGTGGGACATTTTTCCGGGCATAAGGCAGGGCACGCCCTCAATAACAGTCTGTTGCGAGCCTTGTTGCAGCGTCAGGATGCCTGGGAGTTTGCGGATTATTCCGAAAGCTCTGCCCCCTTTTCCTTTGCAGAAAGCTTGGTGGCTTCTCCCGCCTGAGCTTTTTCCAGGGTCTCTGCTAGGCGCAGCATGGCTCGGGCGATGTCTGGCGCCATCTGCTTGCTGCTTTGTTTGAGGGTTTGGGCAGCCTGATCCGCGTAGATTTCAGGTTTTTTCTGTACTCTGGGCTGGGCGGGTAGTTGGGCATGCCAGTGCCTGATGCTGGACTGGATCTGTTGCACCGGATCTTCGGGGAATTCCTTGTTCCAGCGTTTAATCACTTTTTTTTCATTACGCCGTAACCACGCGTGCCAAACCGGACTTTGGCAAAGCACTTGTAAAGTGTTACCCGACCAGGCCACCAGCCAGGTGTGGTCCTGGACTTCCAGGTCGAGCATGGCATTCCAGGCAGGCTGACGTTCCCGCAGCAGGCGGGCATACTGTACGATGCTGCCGACATTACCTGAGTGGCGCAGGGTAAATGGGCGTTGTGGTCGCTGTCGTTTATCATTCATGGGCTTTCATGCTAACCTGCAAAATATTTTTTACCTAGGTTTGTCTATTCATGTTTGGAACCATCATCCGTCATGTGGTTGGTAGTCGCAACGAGCGCCTGATCAAGAAAGCCCGTGCTGTAGTGGCCAGAATCAATGCGTTGGAAGAGCAATACCAGGCCATGGACGATACCAGTCTGGCCGGGCAGACAGCGCTTTTCAAAGAGCGCATCGCCCGGGGTGAAAGCCTCGATGCCTTACTGTCCGAAGCCTTTGCTGTAGTTCGCGAAGCTACCCGGCGAGTGATAGGTATGCGCCACTATGACGTGCAGCTGATTGGCGGATATATGCTGCATGAAGGCAAAATCGCAGAAATGCGGACCGGTGAAGGCAAGACACTGGTCGCTACGCTGCCCGCCTATCTGAACGCCTTGTCGGGCAAGGGCGTGCACGTAATTACCGTCAATGATTATCTGGCCAGCCGCGATGCCCAATGGGTTGCCAAAATACATAATTTTCTGGGCCTTAGTGTGGGCACCATCATTTCCGATCTGGCTACGGAAGACCGGCGTGCAGCTTATGCAGCCGATATTACCTATGGTACCAATAACGAATTCGGCTTCGATTATTTGCGCGACAATATGGCATTCTCGCCTGCTGACCGGGTCCAGCGTGGCTTGCATTATGCGATTATTGACGAAGTGGACTCCATCCTCATTGATGAAGCGCGGACTCCCCTGATTATCAGTGGCCCTACCGAAGAAAATACGGATTTATATTTCCGGGTAGACAAGCTGGTAGGGCAATTTGTCGTCGAGGAAGATTACACGGTTGACGAAAAAGCCAAGCAGGTGATGCTCACCGAGGAAGGTATTGAAAAGGCCGAAAGGCTCATGGCTGAACATGGCCTGCTGACTGAAGATAATCTTTACGATCTGGCTAATGTCACCCTGGTGCATCATCTGAATCAGGCGCTGCGGGCGCATGTCATTTATCATCGCGAAACCGACTACATTGTCCGTGATGGTGAAGTTTGCATTGTGGATGAATTTACCGGTCGTATGATGACCGGGCGGCGTTGGTCCGACGGATTGCATCAGGCGGTGGAGGCCAAGGAAGGGGTCGAGGTCCAGAATGAAAATCAGACGCTGGCTTCCATTACCTTCCAGAATTATTTCCGGATGTACGACAAGCTTTCCGGAATGACTGGTACGGCAGATACCGAAGCGTTTGAACTGAATCAGATTTACAATCTGGAAGTGGTGGTTATCCCGACCCACAAGCCGGTTCGGCGTCTGGATATGGCGGATCTTATTTATCGCACTGCTCAGGAAAAATGGACGGCGATTGTTGAGGATATTCGTGATTGTCATCAGCGTGGACAACCGGTATTGGTGGGTACAACCTCCATTGAGCACAACGAGTTTCTCTCGCATTTGCTCAAGCAGGCAAAAATCCCCCATGAAGTGTTGAATGCCAAGCAACACCAGCGGGAGGCAGAAATTATCGCCCAGGCGGGTACGCCCGGAGCGGTAACCATTGCCACTAATATGGCCGGTCGTGGTACGGATATTGTGTTGGGAGGGAACGTTGGTCATCAGGTAGATATGGTGCTGGCTGATCCGGATATGGATGAAGAACGTAAAAGCGAGCGCGCCGAATCTCTGAAAAATGGTTGGCAAGGTCTGCATGACCGGGCAATTGAAGCGGGCGGTTTGCACATTATTGGTACTGAACGTCATGAATCACGGCGTGTGGATAATCAGTTGCGGGGTCGTTCCGGTCGTCAGGGCGATCCGGGCACCACCCGCTTTTATCTGTGTCTGGAAGATCCGCTGATGCGGATTTTCGGCAGTGACCGTTTGGGTGGACTGATGCAGAAACTGGGGATGAAAGAGGGCGAAGCCATCGAACATCCCTGGGTCACCAAATCCATTGAAAATGCGCAGCGCAAGGTCGAAAGCCGTAACTTCGATATTCGCAAACAACTGCTGGAATATGATGATGTGGCGAACGAGCAACGCAAAATCATTTATCAGCAGCGCAATGCCTTTATGGATGCGGATAATGTCAGCGAAGAAATCCAGTTGTTGCGGGAAGATGTGCTCGATGCTGTGCTGGCAGACCATACCCCCGCCGGGGTCATGGAAGAAGAATGGGATGTTCCGGGTCTGGAGTCGGCCCTGCAGCGGGTGTTCGGGCTGGAAGCCCCCGTTGAGCAGTGGCTGGAACTCGACAAGCGTTTGAACTACGAAGGTCTGCGCAGCAAAGTCATGGGGCTGGTGCAAACGTCTTATGCCGAGAAAGAAGCCTTGATGGGTAGCGAAATGGCGCGCCATTTTGAAAAATCCATTATGCTGCAGGTGCTGGACAGCCAGTGGAAAGATCATCTGGCAAGCATGGATCATCTTCGCGAAGGTATTCATTTGCGCGGTTATGCGCAGAAAAATCCCAAGCAGGAATATAAAAAAGAGTCCCTGGCGATGTTCAACAGTATGTTGGCGCGCATGCGCGAAGAGGTCATCAGTACCCTGTCGCGTCTGCATGTCAGTCCGGCAGCGGAAACCATGGATTGGGACGCCCTGGCGCGTGCCGCCGCACCCCAGCACTTACAGTTTTCTCATCCTGATTTTGCGGCGGAGCCGGGGGCTGAAAATTCAGGCCTGACCGCATTGGCTGGGGGCGTCCTCGGAGAACAGCTGACTGATTCGTCGACTCATTCTTCTGCGCAGTCGCCCCTGATTGCCGATGATAAAATTGGCCGGAATCAGCCCTGCCCCTGTGGATCAGGCAAAAAATACAAGCATTGTCACGGACGCTTACAATAAGGAGCTGCTATGGCTGTTGGCCTTCTTCCTCCCCACGATTTGCTGCCTGTAGCCGGTGTGCGGCTGGCGGTCACCGAAGCGGGCATCCGTTATGCCGAACGCCGTGATCTTACCCTGATTGCTGCGGATGAAGGCACCCAGGTAGCTGGAGTGTTTACGCGGAACCGCTTCTCGGCGGCTCCGGTAGTGGTGGCCCAGCGGCATTTGTCCTCGGGAACCCCCATCCGGGCGCTGGTCATCAATACGGGTAATGCAAATGCGGGTACGGGGGCTGCAGGCTTGCAGGCGGCAGAAGATTCCTGCCGGGTTGTTGCTGTTGCCTTGGATTGTCCTCCAGAGTCGGTGCTGCCATTTTCCACCGGGGTGATTGGTGAGCCGGTGGATCTGGCCGGAAAAATCTCTGCTGCGCTTCCCGCCTTAAAAATACACCTGGATGAAAATCATTGGGAAATAGCTGCTGCGGCCATCATGACCACCGATACCATCCCAAAGGCCTGCTCGCGGCAGATTGATCTGGATGGTCAGGTAGTTACGGTGACAGGCATGGCCAAGGGTTCCGGGATGATTCGTCCGGATATGGCGACCATGCTGGCTTATATGGCTACCGATGCACCCTTGCAAGCCGAGGCTTTGCAGCAGTGTCTGCAGGGCGCCATGGCGCAGTCCTTCAATCGGATTACGGTAGATGGAGACACTTCAACCAATGACGCCTGTATTTTGATGGCGACGGGCAAAATTGCCGCTGAGCCCATTAGCAGGGTGGAAGATTCGCGCTATGCGCCGCTCTGTGCGGCGATCACCGAGGTGGCGCAATTTTTGGCTCAGGCCATTGTTCGGGATGGCGAGGGAGCCAGTAAATTCATTCCTATCCACATTGCGGGGGGGCGCAATGTGGAGGAATGTTTGCAGGTGGCTTATCGCATGGCGCACAGTCCTCTGATCAAGACGGCCTTTTTTGCTTCAGACCCAAACTGGGGACGTTTGCTGGCCGCCATTGGTTCAGCGGGGGTGGATGATCTGGAAGTGGATAAGGTTCAGGTCAGTCTGGGAGAAACGCGCATTGTCCGGGATGGGGCCCGAGACCCTGATTACACCGAGGCTGCCGGGCAGGCGGTGATGGCTGAGGCAGAAATCCCGGTGCGGGTGGATTTGGGTCGCGGGTTGGCGAGCGCGACAATCTGGACCTGTGATTTATCCTATGACTATGTGCGTATTAACGCCGATTATCGCAGCTGATGACCGTCGTTCCTGTAGCCACAGGTATTCTTGAGGACGAAAATGGTCGTCTGCTTGTTTCCCTGCGCCCTGAAGGCAAACCCTGGCCGGGGTTTTGGGAGTTTCCCGGTGGAAAAGTGGACCCGGGTGAAACGCCTGAGGAAGCCCTACATCGGGAGTTATGGGAAGAGATTGGCATCCGGGTGCAGGATGCGGAACCATTTCGAACCCTGGATTATACCTATCCCGAGCGGACGGTGCGTCTGAATTTTTACCGGGTGCGACGCTGGGATGGTGCGGCTCATGGTAAGGAAGGGCAGCAGATTCGCTGGTTGTACCCCTGGGAAATTCCGGCGTTGGAGTGTCTGCCCGCCAACCTGCGGATGACGGCAGCCGTAATGGAAGAATCTTTGCCGCACCCGCCACTATGCCTGATTGCAGATCCGGCCCGTGTGGAGCCCCAGGCATTTGCTCATGCCTGGCGGGAAGCCCTGCGAGCCGGCCTGCAATGGGTGATCCTGCGTTGCAAAAGTCCTGTGGATGGGGACCACGCGAAGTTGTTGGAATCCCTTTGCGCAGAATCCCTGGCCGCAGGTACGCAGGTCTGGCTGAATCATGCTGAGCCTTTGCCGGACTGGCCGCATAGCGGGCGGCATTTGACGCAATCCCAATTGGAAGTTGGCTTGCGCCCTTCGGAGCCCTTTGGTGCTTCCTGTCACAATGCCGGGGAAATCCACCAGGCGGCCCAGGCGGGGGCCCGTTATGCCTTGCTTTCCCCATTGTTTTCCACCCGCTCCCATCCGGATACGCTGCCATTGGGCGAAAAAGCATTTGCCGAACTGGTGGAAACATCGGCCATACCGCTTATTGCCTTGGGTGGGCTAACGGCAGAGCGTGTTCCTGCAGCCATGGCTGCCGGGGCCAGTGGGGTTGCCATCCTCTCGGGAATTCTCGACGCTCCTGATCCTTTTGTTAACACCAGTGATTTTCTGCGCTATTGGAGACCCTGAGTGCCCCGAATTTCCGTCGTGATCCCGCTGTACAACGAAATCGACAACGTCACACCGCTGTGTGATGCCCTGAGTGCGGCGCTGGCGGGAGCAGATGCTGAAATCATCATTGTCGATGATGGTAGTCGTGATGGCAGCGCGGCGGCCCTGGACCGGGAAGCCGCAGCACGCGGAAACCATTTCAAGATGATTCATCTGCAAAGAAATTTTGGCCAGACAGCGGCGATGCAGGCGGGAATTGATGCCGCCCAGGGGGAAGCCATCGTGACCCTGGATGCGGACCTGCAAAATGATCCTCAGGATATTCTCCCTTTGGCTGAGCGCTTGCTGGCTGAAAATCTGGATGTGGTAGCGGGTTGGCGCAAAAACCGTCAGGATGGCCTGTTTTTGCGCAAAATACCTTCGCGTATTGCCAATCGACTCATTCGCCGCTTTACGGGGGTACGTTTGCATGATTACGGCTGTACGCTCAAAGCCTATCGGGCTTCGGTGATCAAGGGGGTGCGTCTTTATGGAGAAATGCACCGCTTTATTCCGGCCTGGTTATCGACTCTGACTTACACCGATCGTATTGTGGAAGTGCCCGTGCGTCATCATGCGCGTGTGGCAGGTAAGAGCAAGTACGGGATTTCCCGAACTTTTCGGGTATTGGTAGACTTATTGTTTGTTAAGTTTTTTCTGGGTTACAGTCAGCGACCCATGCATTTTTTCGGTACCGTCGGACTGTTTTCGCTGTTTATAGGTTCCGGCATGCTGATTTATCTGTTTATTGATAAATTCGCCGAAGGCGCAGAGATTTCCGGTCGGCCCATGCTCATTGCGGGCGTCCTTTTTTTTCTGGGTGGGCTGCAGTTTTTGAATACGGGTATTGTCGGGGAGATGTTGTCGCGGATATATCATGAATCCCAGGATAAAAAGACTTATGTGATTCGCCATACGGTGCATCTTGACCCGGGTGCCGAACCCTGATGGCCGTTCCTATTTTGATGTATCACAATATTGACCGCGCACCCAAAGAGGTGAAATTGCGCGGTCTTTACGTTTCTCCAGAACGATTCCGGCGCCAGATGGCCTTGCTGCATCGCTTTGGTTATCAGGGTTTGTCCATGTCTGCGGCCTTGCCCTATATTCATGGCGAAGCCAAAGGAAAAGTGGTT
Organism: Acidithiobacillus sp. HP-11; assembly: GCF_015100075.1. Lineage (NCBI taxonomy): Bacteria > Pseudomonadati > Pseudomonadota > Acidithiobacillia > Acidithiobacillales > Acidithiobacillaceae > Acidithiobacillus > Acidithiobacillus sp. HP-11. The sequence goes on along the minus strand of NZ_JACKYY010000012.1, from coordinate 26,916 downwards.
GCCATTACCTTTGATGATGGCTATCGGGATAATCTGGAAAATGCCTTGCCGGTTTTGCAGCATTATGGATTTACGGCGACCTGTTACATAGTCAGCGCGGCCCTGGGTGCGGACAATGCCTGGGATGCGGCAGAACTGGGCGTACGCAAGCCGTTGATGTCCGCAACAGAGTTGCGGCAATGGCAAGCAGCCGGGATGGAAGTCGGCGCCCATAGTCGTCATCATCCCCGTCTGCCGGATCTGACGGAAGCGGATCTGCTCAATGAAATGGCCGGTTCCCGACAGGATCTGGAAAAATTGTTGGATGTTCCCGTCACGCAGTTTTGTTATCCCTACGGAGCCGCAGGACAACGCGAACGAGAAGCGGCAAAACAGGCCGGATTTTTGGCGGCGGTAACCGTACGCCGAGGGCGCGCCCGAGCGGGGGAGGAGGACCAATTTGACCTTCCGCGCGTCATGGTTGGCGGACATCATGGCCCCCACGTATTTCCCATGCAGATCTGGACAGCGTATGAGGATCGGCATTGAGCACCGGGCGGCGTTTGCTCTGGGTAGGCACAAATCCGGGGGGGGGAGGGACAGAAACCCATATGATCACCATGTGCCGCGCTTTGGCGGAGGGCGGCGTGGACATGCACGCATTTGTGCATCCCCGGGGACATATTGGCGAGGCTTTGTCTGACAGTTTGGTCAAGTTGCACTATGGGATGTTCCGTAACAGTGCCGATGCGCCCGCCATGCGCAAGCTATGGAAAATTATCCGTCATGTGCAACCCGATTGGCTGATCGGGAGTTTCAGCAAGGAATACTGGCCACTCGCCATACTCAGTCGAATGAGTGGATGTCCTCTGGTATTGTTCCGGCATATGGATTTACGCCTCCGACCCAGCACCCGCTGGCTGTTATCCCACTGGCCCTTGCGGCTTTTCGCCATATCCGAATACTTGCGTCGTCGTCTGATAGAACAGGGCATTCCTCCGGAGCGGGTAGAAGTACTCCTGAATCCCATCCATCTGGCAGAATTCCATCGAGATGCTGAAGCCCGTCACAATCGGCGACGCGATTTAGGGCTGACTGATGCGGATTTTCTGTTGGGTTTTGTGGGCGCCTGGCATCGGGGTAAAGGCGTTTTCATGTTGGCCGATGCCATTGATGCCGCCCGCGCACAAAATGATCATGTTCATGGCCTATGGTTAGGTGGTGGAGCGCATGAGGAAGCATTACGCTCCCGACTGGCCAATAAACCCTGGCACCATGTGCTGGGTTGGCAAAATCCGGTAATGCCTTGGTATAGTGTGATGGATGCTTTGGCCCTGCCGTCCATAGAACCCGATACTTTCGGCCGGGTTTGCCTGGAGGCGCAGGCCTGTGGAACACCGGTGCTGGGCGCGGACATAGGGGGTATTCCCGAAAGTTTTGTGGATGGCCAGGGTGGATGGTTGTTGCCGGCTGGAGATGTTGTGCGCTGGGAAAATGCTCTGCTGAGTTTGTTGGCGGATCCGGCGTTGCGAGAAAATTTTGCTGATGCAGGACCTGTTTACGCAACAGGATTTGCCTCAGAAAACATTGCCTGTAAATTTTTGCAGGAGTTGCAGCAATGATTGCTGGTTTTGTGGGCTAAACATGGCGCGTGCTATTCCTGCCAATCCTCGGCGTATTTTACTGATCAAATCCCACAGCGCGGGCATAGGTGATATTCTCCGCAGCTCTGCGGCTTGGGCCGTCCTCAAAAACCGTTGGCCCGATGTCGAGTTGCATTTGCTGTTTTTAACGCGCTGGCCTGGATATCCTAGTGAGGCCTTGATTCGTGAGCATTTCCTGCTTTCCAGTGCACATTTTCTGCCCATGCAGGAAGGGCATTTTTGGGGGATGCGTGGGGTGGGACCTCGAACCTGGAGGCGTTTGTTGCCGGAATTGAAAAAAATTGCAAAGCAGATTCAGCCTGATTTGATTATTGATCATGAGCCTCATGGTTTGGAAACTACCATAGCGGCAAGATGGCTACGTCGCTTTTGCAAGTCAGCCATAGTCGGTGTTAATCAGGTCATGGGGCGTGGGTTGTTGTATGACAGGTCGGGCCCGAGCCTGCAGCAATATGCTAAAAATGAGCAACTTGACTGGCCAATGGACTATACCGAAAGGGACTTCGCAGCGCTGGTAGCACTCGGTTTGCATCGAGAAAATCAATCCATAGTCCTGACGGAAACCTCTGATGGTCGATTATTTCGTGATGAAATGCAGCAGATCTTGCCAAAAGACTTGCCGATAATCGGTCTAAATATTGGTTGCGGTACACCGGATGCCGAACAGAAGCGTCCTGATCTGGACTTATTAGTAATGGCTTTCGGGAGAGCTTATAAAGAAAGCCCGTATATCCTGTTGTTGACAGGTGCTCCCAACGAAAGCTTTATAAACAAATCATTTATAGATAAATATAAAGTAAAATGGGGTAATAATGCGCATATAATAGATATTGCCGGTAGAACATCATCGACAAGCCTTACTGGAGCTATCAAGCTATGTGATGCTTTCGTATCCAGTGATTCTGGCCCTTATCATATGGCAGTGGCCCTGGGCGTTCCGACCTTAGCGTTGTTCAACTTCTCGAGTCCTGAACACTATCATAGTAAAGCAGAGATTTTTTTGTTGCATCAGTCATGCTGCTCTATTACGGATGAAATTTCTACAGAGCTAACCAAAATTTTATTGAGGAAAGCATCGTGAATTGGATAAAAATTCCAGACGGATTGATGTTTTCATTGTATGCTTTACCTTTGTTATTTTTTCCCTTAAGTACTGCTGGCGCTGGTATATCTTCCGCACTCCTTTTGTTAGTGTATGTACTAAGCGGATATTGGCGAGATTGGCGGAAGATTTTCAAAAGATCGTGGTCGTTTCCTTTGTTATTATTGATTGGATGGACCATATTAGGCCTTTCCTGGTCAACGAATATGTTTTTTGGGATGAAAGTGGTTGAGGCTACGGGTTACGGGGTTTTTGCATTTTTGGGGGCTACCTTACCTTGGCAGGAAAAATGGATAAAAATTCTGATTAGAATGTTTATAGCTGGATTGGTGATTAATGCGGTTTTAGCCTTTTTGATGACTTGGCATGTTTTGCCATGGCACAATGTGAACAATCTACCCTACACCGGTTTTGGTGGGCATATATTCATTTCTCTGGCTATTGTCCATGTTTTTTTGTGGATGCTCTGGGATTTCAAGTTTTCGTGGAATTTTAAGCCCTGGTTGAACATTTTGATTGCTATTATACTTTTCGCACAGTTGATTCTGGCGCAAGGCCGTTCGGGTCAAGTGCTATTCATTTTACTGATTCCAGCAGCGATATGGATTCTTTATGAGGGAAGGTGGCGATATTGGCTTTCTCTGGGGGTTTTGGCCTGCGCAATGGGAATGTTGTTCATACCTTCAGTATATGCCATGTTCTCACTTGGTGTTCATCAATTGATTCATTTTAATATTCATGCTGCCGATACGAACTCTAGTTGGGGATTGCGAATAATTGCTATGGTAGGCGGCGTCTGGATGTTTTTTGCCCACCCGCTGTTTGGCGTTGGTACGGGTGATTTTTTGCCAGGTATCACCGCGATGCAGAATGCGCATTTGCTTCCGAAGACGCCTTTGTTCATTATGAACACAGCGGCAAACAGTTATATCAGCGAAGCTGCCGTTTTGGGAATCATCGGTATAGGGGCCTTTTTATGGTTTCTTTGGAGCTTGGCTAAAGAAGCTTGGCAAGACAGGTTGATGCCTCAGAATTGGTTTGCACTGATGTATATAGCTATTTACATTGTTGGTGGCATGTACAATAGTTTAAACTGGGGTTACGCAGATTCTATTACTATTGCCCTAATGGCGGGTTTGCCCCTGCATCAAAGACTTTCTAGCCCAAAGAAAGCCTGCTGATAATGTCCAGTCTGCCTCTTTCCGTCGTTTATATTACCCTGAATGCCGAGAGACATCTGAACAGTTCTTTGGAGAAGGTAAAGACAATCGCTGCAGAAATTGTGATGGTGGACTGCGGCTCCAGAGATCAAACCTTAAGTATCGCCAAAGCCCATGATGTCAGAATTATTTCTCATGCTTGGCAGGGGTTCTCGGCACAACGACAGTTAGCTGTTGATTCTGCCCGCCATGAATGGATATTAATGCTTGATGCAGATGAAATTCTTACCGATGCGGGAATTCAAGCCATTAGTAATGTGCTCTCATGCACTTCAGCGGTGGGATCCTATTTTCTGCGACGTCGCAGTGTATTCCATGGCAGGCAAATTTGCCACGGTGACTGGGCTCATGATCGGGTATTGCGCTTATTTGATCGCCGCTTGGGACATTATGATAACAGCTTGGTGCATGAAGCCTGGCATAGCAGTGCTCCCAGTGATATTTTGCCCGACATTTGTTTGCTGCATTATTCCTACGCAAATTATGCTGAACTACTGGATAAAATGCGCCGGTACGCCATTCTTAATGCCGAACAAGTTCTGCAAAAACGGCGGATCTCACGTGCGTACATGCCTATGACTCATGCATTTTGGGCTTTTTTCAGGGCTTATTTCTTGCGCCTAGGCATTCTCGACGGCGTCGATGGGGCCGCCATTGCCTGGACCACAGCCTTGGGTGCCTTCATGAAATATGCTATTGCCCGTGAAATGCAGTTGCAGGACAAGGAAAATTCGTGAAGTTGCTGCTGCTGCGCCTCAGCTCTTTGGGGGATGTGCTCCATACTTTGCCGGCCATGTCCGATTTGGCGGTGCATTGTCCTGATGTGGAAGTGGACTGGCTGGTGGAGCCTGCTTTCGCTCCGGTTGTTGCCTGGCATCCGAACGTCAAAAATGCCATGCCTTTTTCTCTGCGAGCTCTGAAACAAACACCACTCACTTTTCCTGCCGAACTGCGCCAGCTCCGCAACACCCTGCTTGCGAAGCACTATGATGCGGTGCTGGATAGTCAGGGACTCTATAAAAGTGCATTGCTGGCCCGGTTGGCGGGTGCTCCGGTTTCGGGACTGGCAGCGGACAGTGCCAGAGAGCCTGGGGCTTCCCGCTTGTATCAACAGCGCTTTACGGTTCCCTGGTCCAGTCCTGCCATTGCCCGCAATCGTCAGTTGTTCGCGGCGGCGTTGCAATATCCGCTTCCGGATACGCCACCGGACTTTGCTTTAGCCCCTCTTCGTAGGCAATGGCAGGATCAGTCGTTGGCTGATCCGTTGCTGCAATGGGTAAGAAAGCCTTTTGTCATGGGCTTTCATGCAACTTCTGCCGCATGGAAAACCAAGGAATGGCCGGAACGGCACTGGAGGACACTGGCTTCTCATCTGTGCGTAAAGGGCTTGAATTTATTGCTACCCGCAGCGGACGAACGCGAGCGCCTGCGGGTGGCTAGCATACAGGCGGGTGCTGATAATGTTATAGCGCTGCCCCGTCTGAATCTGGAAACTCTAGCAATCATCATGAGCAAAGCGCAGGCTTTTGTCGGCATGGATACCGGACTGTCTTATCTGGGCAGTGCTCTGGGGCTGGCTGGAGTAACTCTGTATGGACCTACATCTGTAGAACAGTTAGCCCATGGAGGTGAGCAACAGATCAATCTCCAAAGTCCACAATCCTGCGCCCCCTGCGGCAAAGCCCGCTGTCCGTTGCCCGAGGCGCAAAATGGCCGGATACTTTGTCAGGAGGCGCTGGAGCCTGATCAGGTCTGGGCCGCTTTATCTTCCCTGCTGGAGTCGTCCGCTTCATGAATCCGTCCCTCAGGCTTTTGCCGGAAGAGCGTCGTCGCTATCGTCGCCATCAATTCTGGAGCGATCACGGCATCTTTCGGGAATGGTTTTATGCCAATTTCCATGAAATGGCACCGGGTGTATTTCGTTCGGCACAACCTTCGCCCAGGCAGTTGCGGCTCTGGCATAAGCGCCATGCTCTCCGGGCGGTGCTGAACCTGCGGGCCCCAGCGCCTCGGGAACCCCATTACCGTCTGGAACAGGAAATTTGTGACGCTACCGGAATGCAGCATATTGTTCTGCATGGTTTCGGTTCCCGGGATTTACCCGAAAAAGAGCGTTTGCTGGCGGCCATGGATTTATTAACAGAGCTCCCTAAGCCTTTTTTGTTGCACTGCAAATCGGGGGCAGATCGGGCCGGGTTCATGAGTGTCCTGTACATGCATCTGGTCTTGCAGCAGCCCATTGCGGAAGCCCAAAAGCAGTTGCGCTTATGGCCCTTTGGTCATATCCGTCATGCCAATACCGGGATTCTTGACTGGTTTTTCGCGAGTTACCGACTGGCTCTTGGCAATGAACCGGGACTGACCCTGCGCCAGTGGGTAGAGCGCGATTATGACCGTGATGCGCTACTGAAGAGTTTCCGCCCCTGGTATCGTCTGGATTGGCTGACCGATCGTCTGCTGCGTCGCGAATGATGAATCGCCGTATTTACGCCGGATTACTTGGCCTTTTCAGTCCGTTCCTGCTGCTATTCACCTTATGGCGCGGCTGGCGTCGTCCGCCTTACCGGGAAAGATGGCGGGAACGCTTCGGCTGGGGAGAAATGCATCAGGATCGCCCCCTATGGATTCATGCGGTGAGTGTCGGAGAAGCGATTGCCGCCATCCCGCTGGTGCATGCCCTGCAAAAGCGCTATCCCGACATTCCCATTCTGCTGACCAGCACAACCCCAACGGGTGCTGCCATCGTCGCTCAGCGTCTGGGTTCGGCAGTGCGCCAACACTATATGCCCTATGACACTTCGGTAGCTGTAAGACGGTTTTTGAAGCGTCAGCAGCCGCGCCTTTGTCTGATTATGGAAACGGAAATCTGGCCGAATTTATGCTATTGGACGGCCCGGTTTTCTATCCCGCTATTATTGATCAATGCGCGCTTGTCGCCGCGTTCGCTGCGGGGATATGGACGTTTTTCGGGTTTGTTTCGCCCAGCGCTGGCCTCCATGACGGCGGTGGCGGCACAAAGTCCCGAGGATGCCGAGGCTTTCAAGAGTCTGGGCGCTTCCCGGGTCCTAGTCATCGAAAATATCAAGTACGATCTTCCTGAACCTGTGGATGCCCTGGAAAAGGGACGCATCTGGCGGCAACATCTGGCCACCCGGCAGGTTTGGGTGTTTGCCTCCACCCATGCTGGTGAGGAAAAAATAGCAATAGCGGTACTCGAACATTTACGCGTGCATTGGCCCCACCTTCTGCTGGTGCTGATTCCCCGGCATCCCAGCCGATGCGATGCCATAGAGGCGGAGCTGCAAGCGGCCGGGATAGGGTTTGCGCTGCGTTCCCGGGATGTTGAAGTTGAAAGTAAAAACGTCTTGCTGGTCGATACCTTGGGTGAAGTGATGGATTTTTATGCAGCAGCGGATCTGGTGACGGTCGGCGGCAGCTTTGTCCCTGTGGGTGGACATAATCCGTTAGAGGCGGCGGTATTGTCCTGCCCCATTATTTTTGGTCCACACATGGAAAATTTTCGGAGTATTGCGCGGGATATGCTGACTGCTGAAGCTGCCGTTCAGGCTGATGATGCTGAAGCCCTGGAGGCCCGGTTGGAGCACTGGCTGCGCCAACCCGAGGATGCCCAGGAACAGGGAAAAAGAGCTTTGGCCCTTGTCCAAAAGCAGCGCGGTTCTCTGGAAAAGATCATGCAGCTTCTGGAAGAACTGGATTTGTCCTAGAGCTGGCAGCGGACCGAGAGGCTTTGCAGCGACTTTGGTCCGCGCCACAGAGCGCTCCGCAAACGCAATAATCCTTCCTCCAGGACCCTGCGGGGTGCTGCAAAATTCAGACGTACAAAACCCTCTCCGCCCGGCCCGAAACTGGGTCCAAGATTGAGCCCGAGTCCGGCCTTGAGCAGGCTTTTCTGAATGTGATCGTCGTCGCCATAAGCCGCCACATCGAGCCAGGCCAGATAACCGAATTCCGGAATGCGGTAACCGACTTCCGCCAGTTCCCGGCGCAGGAATTCCTGAATGAATTGTGCATTGGCAAACAGGTATTCCCGCAACGCCGTCTGCCATTCTGCGCCCTGCTGCCATGCACTGGTCATGGCCGTCAGGGCGCAGGCATTAGTCTGATGAATCTGGCTGCGATACAGTTCATCCCGAAAAGTCTGGCGTAATTCGCTATCCGGAATAATGGCAATTCCGCCGCCAATGCCGGCAATGTTGAAACTCTTGCCCGCCGAACTCAGTAATACAGACCGGGCTGCAAGCTTTGCAAAGGGCGTGTGTTGCGCATAACTGAGGTCGGCGTGAATTTCATCGCTGACAACCAAGCAGTCGGCCGCCTTACAAAGCCGGGCCAGACGCTGAAGTTCTTCTTCCGTCCAGACCCGTCCCACCGGGTTGTGCGGCGAACAGAACAACAGCAGACGAGATCGGCTTAAGGCCTTTTCCAGAGCCTGCCAGTCGATATGGTAAGTAAGATCCTTTTCCTTTTGTAAGGGCACGAGGAGCAGCTCCCGACCATTTTTCCGCACGGCGTTCATAAAGGGAGGATAGATGGGCGGCATAACCATGACGGTGTCGCCAGGTTGAGTAAATGCCCGCACGGCTGCAAATAAGGCCGGTACCACTCCGCTGATGCTTCCCGTCGCGCCGGGTTCCGGGCGCCAGCCATGACGTGCAGCCATCCATTCGTCGGCTGCACGTAACATGACCGGCCCGTCACTGGGATATCCAAAAATCGGGTGCTCCAGACGTTTGCGCAAGTCCTGGATGATAGGGTCGGGAACAGCAAAATCCATATCGGCAACCCACATGGGCAAAACCTCGCCGCCGAAGCGATGCGCGGCTTCATCCCATTTTACGGAACCGGTGCCCATACGCGGAATAACGGCATCAAATGGCGAGACCAGATCATCATGATTTTTCATAGGCGTTCCCAGAGGGTAGCTTGCGCGATACTGTGCTGATATTTGCGTGCGGTTTCGCGGATGACAAAGGGAATATCCAGCGGGCTTTCTTCCCGAAGCCGGAAATGGGGCGACAGAATTTCTTTCAGGGCCGCCAGGGTAGTGAGATTTTCGCCATCTCTTTTATAGCCACCGAGCCATTCACTGCGTGCGGTATATTCTTCCAGCCAGGTGTAAGGTGAGGTGATGAGCAGGATGCCGCCCGGTACAATGCGCTCCCGAATATCCTCCAGAAATTTGCGGGGATGATGCAGGCGATCAATGAGATTGGCTGCGACCACCAGATCATAGTCCCGATACAATGGCTTGAGATTGCAGGCGTCGGCCTGGAAAAAATGGACATGGCCCGCAGTTTCCCGCAGACCCAAGGCCGCCAGATCGATGCTCTGATAACTCCGCAAGTCCCCTTCTTCAACCAGGGTGTAGGAAAAATGTCCGCGCTCACGAAGTTGTACACCGACACTGATGAAGCGCGCCGAGAAATCCAGTCCAGTCACATCCGGGCAGTGTTTTGCCAGTTCAAAGCTGCTCCGCCCCACCGCGCAGCCAATATCCAAGGCCCGGCGCAAAGGTTTACCCGCCATGGCTCGAAGCGCCAGTTCAGCGACCGCAGCCGCAAAGTTAGGTACTTCATAATAGCTGCGTCCATAGTGAAATTCCGCATACTGGGAGACTAACGCGTCGCTTTCATAAATGGGTACTTCAGGAACGGTGTTGGTTGAGGTGACATAACGGAATCCGGCATGCTGAAAAAAATGCCGGCGGAAGGCATAACGTGCTTCCTGCTGCATTTCGTTACCCAGGCTGATAAATGATCCCCCTTTCATCAGATTATGCTGCTGATCAAAAGTCGGCACCGTAAAATCGTCGTACACCGGATGGACTTCAAAGCCTGGAAAAGGATAAATCGGTGTGCTGGTCCACTCCCAGACGTTGCCCATCAAATCGTAAAAATCGCCCTGAGGAAATGCATCCACCGGACAGGGAGAGCAGCCGGCACTCAAGCCAATATTGGCGGGGACCTTATCTTCCCAGCCATCGCTGTCACTCAAAGCACTGAGATTGCGCAGATGGCGCCACTCGTCCTCACTGGGAAGACGCAGGTTTTCACCAGTTTGGGTCGATTTCCAGCGACAAAAAGCCGCTGCCTCCAGAGCGTTCACTTCAACCGGCCAGTTCCAGGGCATGGGCCGCTCTGCGGCGATCAGACGCAAGCGCCATCCTTCAACATCGGGCACCCAAAATGGCGGATGTTCAGCGCGACTGAAGCGCCGCCAGCCATCGCCTTCTTCATCCCACCAGTCGGGATTGTGGTAACCACCGTCTTCGACAAAGGCAAGAAACTCCTGATTACTGACCAGAAATTTTGCGGCAGTAAAAGGCTGCAGTTCATGTTGATGGTTCCCGTACTCGTTGTCCCAGCCATATTGGCGGTCATCTTTTGCCTTGCCCAGCTTGACCAGACCACCGGGCACGGGCAGCAGAGCGTTTTGTGGGGCCGTGCCAGCCTGATCCCAGGGTGCAAAGGCGGCTACCGGGCTGACCCGGGAAAGTGGCAATTGGCGCATCAGGACCGAGCTGGTTTCCAGATGAATGTTTTCGTGTTCAATACCCATCAGGATGATCCACCAGGGTGAATCCCAGGTAATGGGGAGAGTCAGGGGTAACTCCGAAATGAGTCTATCCACCATTTTCCGTACCTCCTGGCGATAAAGGCGGACGGCTTCAGGGGTAGGCCAGTCGTAATGGGTTTCGTCCAGATCATCCCAGGACATTTCATCAACGCCGACGGCAAATACCGATTCCAGATGCGGGTCGAGACGGGCTTCAATCAGTCCCGCAAATTGCAATTTGTTCACATAAAAAGTAGCGGTATGCCCGAAGTAAAAAATCAGGGGATGCCGCAGAGGAATAGCTTTTTCCACCCAGGCAGCAGAGTCCTGCAAGTGATCAAACAAGGATTCATACAAGGAGAAGGTTTCATGGAAAACCCTGCGAATTTCTTCCCGTTTTTGTTCAGCATTCTCACCGTCCAGACGAAGTGGAGTAATGCGTGTACGCGCCATGATTGCTCCTTTTAAGTCATTTCTGTTTGTCATCCCTAGTCTAACACAAGATACCGTCCGGTCGGATGCTTGGGAAGGGCCTGCAAGCAGGCTCAGGTGTTGCGCGCAGGGTCGAGCAATTTGCGCGCCAGCGGCGGCATGATCAGCAGCATCATCAACAAGCGAATGAGGTGGGCACCGAGGACAAAAAGGACATTACCGTGAGCTGCCATGCTGACGGCAACCGCTGCATACAGGGCACCGGGTGCGGTCGCCAGATAACCATCCAGATCACTGACGCCGACCAGATGCGCCAGGAGAACACCGAGCAGGGCGCAGCACAGGTTCAGAACGAGAATAATGAGCAAAGCACGGGGAATCAGGCGTAAGTGCAGACGAAGGCGGCTTATGGACAATTGCAGCCCGGCTTGCCAGCCAATCAGCAAATAGGCAGCTTCCAGAAGCGGACCAGGAAGCGCCCGGGTTGGATTGACGTGAAGCAAGGTCAGCAGGAGAGTGAGCAGCAAAGGCCCCAACAAATAGGGCGCAGTGATATGGATTTTTCGGGCCAACCAGATACCGAAAGGGGCTCCCGGCAGCAGCAACAGGAGACTTCCTGCCCAGGATGCGGGTAAATGCGCGCCCGCCAAAGTCGCCGTATTTGCGCTGTGATCATGAAATACAAAAAGAACCACCAGAGGCAGACTGATCATGACCAGAATGACGCGCAGGTATTGCATGATCGCCACCAGTCCCACATCGGCCTCGAATTCCTGGGCAATGGCGGTAATCCCGGCGGCCCCTCCTGCAGTCATGGACAGCAGACCGGTACTGGCTTTGATCTGCGTCCAGCGGCTGAAGAGCAAACCAGAAGCCAGGCTCAAAATCAGGGTGCCAGCTGTTACCAGCAATATGGGTAGCAGATGGGCGGAAATGGCCTCCAGCGCAGCAGTCGTAAACATCAAACCAATAGCCATGCCCAGTATGGCTTGCCCGGCTCGGGAAAAATGACGGGGATAAGCCAGATTCCCGAGACTGTTGACGGCGATTCCAGTAACAACACCGGCAAACAGGGCTGCGGCGGGAATCTGCCAGAACCCGAATAAAACGCTCAGCAGGACACTGCCCGCAACCAGCAATATCCACCGCCCCGTTATGCCGGAAACGGCGCCCGTAAGTTGTGCCAGAAACGTGTGCTCCCCGGGTTTGCTTTTCAAACGCCGCCCTTGAATCCCAATTGCCGCCATGCTTCAAATACCCCAACAGCACAGGCATTGGAAAGATTCAGGCTACGCTGTCCCGGACGCATGGGTAAACGCAATACTTGACTGGTGGGAAGACTCTCCAGAATCGGTGTGGGCAGACCACGCGTTTCCGGTCCGAACAGCAGGGCATCGCCTTCCTGAAAAGCTACTTGCTGATACAGGTTTTTTCCTTTGGTACTGAATGCAAAAATACGTGCTCCATGCAGCGCGTTCAGGCAATGTTGCCAATCCGGATGCCGCAGCACCTCGGCAAATTCGTGATAATCCAGTCCCGCACGGCGCAGGCGACGATCATCCCAGGCAAAACCCAAGGGCTCCACCAGATGCAGGCGCGCGCCGGTGTTGGCGCAGAGCCGGATAACATTGCCGGTATTGGGCGGGATTTCCGGCTCATAAAGGATGACGTGCAAAAAAGTTTCAGGCATGGGCAGGGACCGTTTCGCGTAGGGCGCGGGCCAGAACCCAGACATCAATACGCTGCACACCCACACTTTTCAATAACTCGGCAATTTGCCCCGCTGTTGTTCCCGTCGTCATCACATCATCGATAATGGCCACATGGTCGGGCAATTTGCCCCGCATGGTGAAGGCAGAATCCAGATTCTCACGCCGGGCGGCCGCGCTCAGTCCGGTCTGGTGACGAGTATTCCGACAGCGTCGTAACACGCCAGCTTTTACCGGAATACGCCAGCGCTTTCCCCAATAGCGGGCCAGCAACAGCGCCTGATTGTAGCCGCGCTCGCGCAGTCGTTTGGGGTGCAGAGGCACGGGTAGCAAGCATGCGGGATGCGAAGGTGGCTGCGTGCCCCAACTGTCTGCCCAGGTCGTCGCCAAGGCGCGGGTCCAGTCCAGACGCTGGTGGAATTTCCAGGCGAGAATGGCAGCATTGAGGGGTTCAGCATACACAAAAGGCGTGTAGACATGGTCGTACTGGGGCGCTTCTACAGAACATACCGGGCAGTCACCGTTGGCCAGGAGCGGCAATGCACAATAACTGCAACGGTTTTCCGGCAGGCGTGGCCAATCCCGGGCGCAGGCCTCGCAGAGGGCAGTACCGGGCACGCCACAGGCGCGGCAATGTTCCGGGAAAAGCCACTGAGTGAGTTTTCGCCTGCTTTGAGAAAGCTGTTGCAGGGAGAAGCGGGGCAAGGGAATCCGTACACCTTTTGCGAAAGTGGGAGGCTGCAGTTTATGGATTCTGGCGCTTCGGGCTGACATTGACAAGGTAGATACCCGTCCTTATAAGAAGCTATGCCTGATACAGCAGAAAATACCTGGAGTACGCAGCTTGCGGATATTCGTCGGCAGGGACTATGGCGGGAGTTGCAGTCTCTACAACCGGACCCGGACGCCGATCGTCCACTGTTTGTGGATGCGGAAGGTCGCTTACTCCTTTCTTTTGCCAGTAACGACTATCTGGGTCTGAGCAGGGAGCCCGCGTTACGACAGGCAGCCATTGCCGAAATGGAACGCAGTGGGGTGGGCGCCGGCGCAGCCCCCCTGCTGGGCGGTGAGCGTCCGGCCCATCAGGCTCTGGCGGCAGATTTGGCACGCTGGTTGGGTGTGGAAGCGGTGCTGCTTTTCGGGAGTGGTTATCTGGCCAATCTGGGAATCATTTCCGCTCTGGTCGGCCGTCAGGACCGGGTTTACGCCGATCGTCTCAATCATGCCTCTCTGGTGGATGGTGTGCGTCTGTCCGGGGCGCGTCTGCAGCGTTACCGGCACGGCGATATGGCGCATTTGCAGCAGCTGCTGGAACGCGGTACTGCGGGGCAGGCGTGGATCATCACCGATGGTGTATTCAGTATGGACGGTGATCTCGCCCCTCTGCCTGAAATCGTAACTCTTGCCCGCCGCTATCAGGCCAGAATCATTCTCGATGAAGCCCACGCCTTTGGCGTGTTGGGCGCAGAGGGGCGAGGTACCCTCGCGCACTATCAACTGGATACGCATTCCGTGGATGTCATCATGGGGACGCTCGGCAAGGCTTTTGGCGTCTATGGAGCCTTTGTGGCAGGCAGTCAGGATCTGATTGACCTGCTGCGTAACCGGGCACGAAGTTTTATTTATCATACGGCCATGCCTGCGGCACTGGCGGCGGCAGCGCGAGCTTCTTTGCAGTTGTTGCGCGACGGTGAGGACCGCCGTGCCCGCCTGGTAGAGCATCGGGACTGGCTGCGTGCCGAGCTTCCCGATGCACCCTGGCTGCCCAGCGCCACGCCCATTCAGGGGCTGGTACTGGGAGAGGCAACGGCGGCTGTGCAAACGGCTGCCAGATTGCGCGAGGCCGGACTGTACTGCCCGGCAGTGCGCCCCCCGACCGTGCCTAAGGGCAGCGCCCGTTTGCGGATTACCCTCAGTGCTGCGCATCATCGCGAAGACCTCACGCAGTTGGTGACCGCCCTTCGGGAGATTTTATGAGTTGGTATCGGGAACAGACGGGTCAAGGGCCAGCCTTGCTGTTGCTCCACGGCTGGGGCATGGAAAGCCGGGTTTTTGCGGGTTGGCGCCCTTTTCTGGAAAAGCATTTTACCTGCATTTCCTACGATTTGCCCGGTCATGGCCGCAGCCCCTGTACGGCGGATGGCATGCAATGGGCTGATGTTCTGGAACAGTTGACGGACATGCTGGATCGTGAAGTAGAAGCGCCGATTTTGTTGGGTTGGTCTCTGGGTGGGCTGCTCGCCCTCGGACTGGGTCTGACGCAGCCCGCCTCGTTGAAAGGGTTGGTACTGATGGCGAGTTCGCCGAGTTTCCGCCAGCGTCCAGACTGGACGGCAGGGATTCCTGCCGCAACCCTGGAAGATTTTGGCCAACGCCTGCACAGTGATCCCCAGGGAACCCGCAAAAGGTTTTTAGCCCTGCAGGTTTTGGGTGATCCACAAGGACGACGGGCGCTGGAGGGCATGAGCAACTGGCCGTCGCCCGATCCCATCTGTCTGGCTGATGGGTTGACTCTTCTCCACGAAGTGGATTTACGCGATCGGCTGGATAGCTTGTCCATGCCGGTTCAGCTGATTCATGGTGCGCAGGACCGCATTGTGCCTCTGGAAGCCAGTTTTTATCTGCAGCAACATCTTCCCGGCAGCCATCTGCATGTGCTTGAAAAGGCAGGGCATGCGCCCTTTTTATCGCAGCCGCAAGCCTGCCGGGATGCTCTTTTGGAGGTCTGGGCATGAATCCATCGACGCCAGCAGATTATCAGCTGGAAAAGCGCGCGATCCGCCGCGCTTTTGACCAGGCTGCCAGCTCCTATGAGGCCAGTGCTGTTCTTCAGGACCAGGTAGGCCAGCAACTCATCGAACGACTGGACCTGGTCAAGCTGGAACCACAATGGATTCTGGATCTAGGCAGTGGCACCGGCCTGCAAAGTCGGCGCCTGAATCGTCGTTATCCCAAGGCACGGTTGCTGGCGGTGGATTTGGCCGTCGGCATGCTCCAGCAGGCGCGACTGCGCAAGAGCTGGCGGCAACGCCAGTACTTTTGTCAGGGGGATGCCGAACATCTGCCGCTGGCGACAGGATCCATGGACCTGCTTTTCGCCAACATGTCCATCCAATGGTGTAATGATCTGGATCGGGTGCTGCGCGAATTTGCCCGGGTCCTGCGTCCCGGGGGGCTGTTGATGTTCAGTACCCTGGGTCCGGATACCCTCAGCGAGTTGCGCCAGTCTTTTGCCAGACTGGATGATCAACCCCATGTCATACCATTTATGGATATGCACGATATTGGCGATGCCCTGGTCCGCCAGGGTTATGAAATGCCGGTGCTGGATGTCGAACATTTTCAATTGACTTACGCAGTGCTGGAGGATCTTTTGCGCGATTTGCGCAGCATTGGTGCGACCAATGCCTCGGTCAATCGCCCACGCGGCCTGTTGACGCCTCGTCGCCTGCAGATCCTACGCGATGCTTATGAACAGTTTCGTAAAGATGGGTATTTGCCAGCCACCTATGAGGTGGTTTACGGGCATGCCTGGAGCAGTGGCCCGCGCCCCGAGATTCGCGAAGATGGCGCAGTTACCCTGCCCTATCCGCAAATGCGGAGGCACATAAAATGAATCCGTCAGAAACATTGGAAAATCCGCCAGCGCAGCCGCTCCGGAGTCTTTTTGTCACCGGGACGGATACAGGTGTGGGCAAGACGGCGGTGACAGCTGCTCTGGCGCAACGCTGTGCACGTGAAATGGGCCGGGTCGCAGCCTTAAAGCCGGTGGTTTCCGGTGTGGAAGCCAATGGGCAGTGGAGTGACGTGGAAATTCTGCGCACCGCGTCAACGCCCTCACGCTCTTTTGAACAAACCTGCCTTTATGCTTTGGATCCGCCCATCGCTCCGCATTGGGCGGCAGCACAAGCCGGCCTGACCCTGGACCGGCACAAGATTCAGCGCTTTATTGAACAGCAGTCAGCAGATATGGATGCCGTACTGGTAGAGGGAGCGGGCGGTTTTCTGGTCCCGCTGGGTGATAATTGGAGTTTTGCTGACCTGGCCCTTGGTTTGCAATTTCCGGTGCTCTTGGTCGTAGGTCTGCGCCTGGGAGCCATCAACCATGCCCTGCTTAGTGCCGAGGCTATTCTTGCCCGTGCTTTGCCGATGGCGGGCTGGGTGGCTAGTCATCTTCAACCCGATCTCGCTCCGGGAACCCTGGAAACTTTGCAGCGACTAATGCCCAGCCCCTGCCTGGGAGAAATCCCCTTTCAGGCAGAAGCATCCAGTGTCTGCAGGAGTCAGTATCTGTCTCTTCCGGCGTGTTGGGATTGATGTTAGGATTCAAACGTCTGCCATAAAAAAATAGAGGGCAGTTGGTCACGGCGCGGCGGGTATTACAGCGGAAGCCGTGACAGTGAAACCTAGATATTCTGATGGAGCGTGAATGTCATGAAATCATTCAAGAGCATAGCCTTGTTGGTGGGTACCAATTTACTTATTTTTATCACCCTTTCCATTACTTTTTCGGTCCTGGTGAATCTGGTTTTACCCGCTTTTGGCGTAGATCTGCGCGGGGTAGTCAGTGTGACAGATTTACTCTGGGCGCTGGTCATTGGTTTTGGGGGCGCTTTTATTTCCCTGCTGATGTCCAAGCAGCTGGCGCGGGCAGGTATGCAGATGCAACGCATCGAGCAACCTCAGTCCGCCAAGGAGCGGCTGATTTACGATGCCGTGGCACAGTTGTCTACGCGTTTGGGCATCCGGATGCCGGAAGTCTGGGTTTACTGGAGTGATGATCCTAATGCCTTTGCTACGGGGCCGGGGCGTAACCACAGCATGGTGGCGGTCAGCAGCGGGCTCGTGAATCTGCTCAATGATAATGAAGTTCGAGCGGTGCTGGCCCATGAAATGGGTCATGTTTACAATGGCGATATGGTCAGCACGACGTTGCTTCAGGGGTTAATGAATACTTTTGTATTCTGGTTGTCGATGTTGGCGGCCCGGCAATTTGATGATCGCCCGATGATTGCTTTTGCGGTTTCCATGTTCCTGCAGGTTGCCTTGTCGTTTTTGGCACTGATTCCCATCACCTGGTTTTCGCGCCGCCGGGAGTTTGCAGCAGATCGTTTTGCCGCAGAGCAGGTCGGCGCTGGGGCGATGATTTCTGCCTTGCAGAAGCTGCATCAGCGGGCTACAGCCATGCACGTCGAGCATGATGCGGTCCGTGATCCCATGGCGACCGCCTATATTTCGGGAAGCTGGCATGGGCTGTTTGCCACCCACCCCAGTCTTGAGGCACGGGTTGCGGCTTTGCAGGCTCTGCAAAAAGGGTATAGTTACCCTTAGTATTCTGGCTGGGGAGTAATCGTAGATGTACCTGAATATGGGAGTGGACAGAATTGCGCCCTGAACGGGTAAAACCGGTTCTCCTCAGCAGTCAAAATGCCTCCGTCATTTTTCCGGATCCGGAACAAGCCGACAGTAACCTGATTGCCGTTGGCGGGGACTTATCCCGGAAACGTATTCTCCAAGCCTATGCTCAGGGAATATTTCCCTGGTTCGGAGAAGAAGACCCTATCTTGTGGTGGTCCCCTGATCCACGCGGGGTGCTTGAACCCCGTGCCATTCATATCAGTCGCAGTTTGCTGAAAAATGCCAAGGTCGCGTCCTGGCAGGTGGTTCTCGATCAGGATTTCGCTGCTGTTATGGATGAGTGTGCGGCCCCGCGTTCAGGTCAGGGCGGGACCTGGATAACTGCCGAGATGCGTAATGCCTATCTGGATCTCTTTGCTGCGGGGATGGCCCACTGTGTAGAAATTTTTCAACATGGCCAGAGGGTCGGTGGATTGTATGGTGTCGAGTCGGGAGCGGTTTTCTTCGGGGAATCCATGTTCAGTCGGGTTCCCGATGCCTCAAAAATAGCTTTGGTCTGGTTGGCCCGACATTTGACGCATTGGGGTTTTGGTCTGATTGATACCCAATTTTTGACCCCGCACCTGCAAAGTATGGGTGCATCTGAAATTCCACGTGCTGAATTTTTGCAGCTTTTGACCAGATTGAAAGCCCAGGCAACTCAAGGGGCGTGGCAGGAGTTCCTGCCCTGGGAGCAAATTTTTTGGCGATGAGTTTTTACATGTCGACCTTGCAAACCTGTCCCTATCTACCGGAACAGGAAGAACTGCTGGTGTTGAGTGATCCACGCGCAGTCCTGGAGCGTGGGGAATACGATCAACTGTTGCAGAATGGCTTTCGACGCAACGGTCCCGTCGCGTACCGGCCTATGTGCCCGCAATGTGATGCATGTATTTCCGTGCGTATCCCGGTGGATCAGTTTCAGCCGGACAGGGGGCAAAAACGCACCTGGGCACGGAATCAGGATCTCAGTCTGCGTGTGGCACGACCATACCGGAATGCGCAACATGCCCGCCTGTTTGCCGATTATCAGCGTTTGCGTCATCCGCATGGTGGCATGGACCAAGAGGCTGAGCGTCTGTATGCAGAAATGATGGCAGATACCAGCCCTGTGGATTCGCGGCTGCTGATTTTTGAAAAAGATGATGAGCCCTTGGCCGTAGCTCTGGTTGATCAGGTAGGTCGCGGGTTGTCGGCAGTTTATACATTTTACCGAACCGACCTGGTGAAGCGCGGCCTGGGTATTTTTGCGATTTTGAGTCAGATCGAATGGGCCCGCAGCCAGGGATTTCCCTACCTGTATCTGGGTTATTGGGTCGCAGAAAGTCCAAAAATGGATTATAAAAGGCGTTTTTCGCCCCTGGAAGGTTTTGTCGCCGGTGCATGGCGACCGCTTTCCATCCATCGTTAATCCAGATAGAAAATCGCATCTATGCATAATGCCGCACCGGATATATTCCGTACCTTTTCACCCTGGGCCCTGACCGGCGTACTGGGACTTCTGGGCAGTGCCTGGGCCCTGTCGGCATGGCAGAAATTGGGGGTCGGCAAGGACCTGCTCTGGTCCGCTGCGCGCGCGACAGTGCAACTGGGAATCATGGGTTTTGTGCTGGGCTGGCTGTTCCGCCAGCATCAACCCTGGTTGTTGCTGGTGTTTCTCGTCCTGATGATTCTGATGGCCGGTCGCTTCAATCGCAAACGGGGCGCCGGTATCCCCCACGCCTACTGGATTGGTGTTGGTAGTATAGGCCTTGCTGCAACAGTCACGCTGACCTGGATGCTGTTCTCGGGTTTGGTATTCTGGCGCGGCGAGTCTCTGGTGCCTATTGGCGGAATGATCATTGGCAACGCCATGAATGCTGTTTCTCTGGCGTTGAATCGCTTACGCAGTGAAATCGACCAACGTGAGGATATGTTGCTGGCGATGCTGGCGCTTGGGGCCGGACGTCGCCAGGCCATGCGCAGTCTCTATGGCATTGTGGTGCGCAGTTCGCTGATTCCTACCATTGATAGCCTGAAAAGTGTCGGCATGATTCATATTCCAGGAATTACAGCGGGCATGATTCTGGCGGGCATGGCGCCGCTGGCGGCGGTTTCCATGCAGTTGGTGGTGATGTTGATGCTGACCGCCTCAGTCACCTTGAGTGTTTCTACGGCGGTCTTGTTGGCGGCACCCTACGCCCTGACCTTTTCGCAGCGTACCGAAGGATAATTGATATGGCCGCACTGGCTGGACGTTTTCGTGGTTTTTTGCCCGTAGTGGTGGATGTGGAGACGGCGGGTTTTGACCCGGAGCGTAATGCTCTGCTGGAGGTGGCGGCGGTCATTATCGGTGGAGAAGTGGGACAACTGAAACCGGTAGCCAGCCATCACTTTCACGTCATGCCCTTTACGGGCGCGGTGCTTGATCCTGCGGCGCTGGCTTTTACCGGAATTGATCCTTTTCAGCCATTGCGCGGAGCGGTTTCCGAAGAAGAAGCACTGCGCAACATTTTTCGCGCCATTCGTACGGCGGTTAAGGCTGCACAGTGCCGACGGGCGATTCTGGTAGGTCACAATGCCGCCTTTGATTTGTCTTTTATCAAGGCAGCAGAAAAACGTTCCGGAGTGAAAAACAATCCATTTCATCTGTTCAGTACTTTTGACACCGTCAGTCTGGCGGGTCTCGCTTATGGTGAAACGGTACTGGCCAAAGCGGCACTGGCGGCAGGTTTATCCTGGGATCATGAGCAGGCACATTCAGCGTTATATGATGCGCGCCAGACGGCTGAACTATTCTGCAAGATAGTGAATGGTTTTGACCTGAATCGGGAATATCCCTGAAATTGTTGCAACAGCAGTCAACATCCGGTGCTTCTGTTAGAATATCTGCATCTACCATTTTAAGAGGGGCAAAACATGCCTTATCGTCTGACAATTGAACCCAGCGGTCACGAGATGGATTGCGATAGTGATGAAACCATACTCGAGGCGGCACTGCGTCATGGCTTTAATATTCCCTACAGCTGTCGCAATGGTACTTGTGCAACCTGTAAGGGGCGTATTTTAAGTGGCACGGTAGATTATGGGGATATTGAAGAAAAAGTGCTCAGTGAGGCAGAAAAAATGGACGGTTTGGCCCTGTTTTGCCAGGCTATGCCCCTATCTGATCTGAAAATTGAAGTACGCGAAATTGGTGCAGCCAAGGATATTCAGATTAAAACCCTGCCGGCACGGGTGGCTAAAATAGAGGACGTGGCTCCAGACGTGCGCGCACTGTTCCTCAAAATACCCAGTACAGAGCGCCTGCAGTTCCTCCCCGGCCAGTATATAGACATTCTTTTGAAGGATGGCGGGCGTCGGGGTTTCTCGCTGGCGAATACCCCCAATGATGACGCTTTGCTGGAATTACATATCAAGAAAGTAGAGGGTGGTACGTTCACCGGGCACGTTTTTTCAGCAATGAAAGAAAAGGATATTGTGCGATTTGAGGGACCTTTGGGCACTTTTTTTGTGCGCCAGGAATCAACCCGACCGTTATTGATGGTGGCCACAGGGACAGGCTTTGCGCCGCTCAAGGGGATGCTTGAATCACTTTTTGCTCAGGGATCAATACGGCCAATACACTTTTATTGGGGGGTGCGTCATTCTGAAGATTTTTATTATGAAGATCTGTTACAGGAATGGCAGTCGCTCCATAACCATTTTAATCTGACCAAAATTGTCTCACAACCGGATAGCCGGTGGTCGGGCCCTACGGGATATGTAACAGAGCAGGTGATTAAAGATTTTCCTGATGCCAGTGCTTTTGATGCTTATATTTGCGGCCATCCGGATATGGTTTTTTCTTTATCTGCGGCTTTAGCTCAGGCAGGATTGGATTCAGAACATATATTCGCAGACGCATTTGTATTTGCCAAAGCAAAAACAAGCTGACATAATAATTTTATTGGCGACTTTAGCCAAAATTTCAACTTATTTTTTCAGGAGTGAGCGGGTATGGAATCTCAAACAAAAAAACGTCATCGTCGTAGTGCCGAAGAGCGCCTTGCTGATTTGGAAGAGAAGCAACGTCAAACGGAATTGCGCCTGCGCGAGCAATTGGCCAAAATTGAGCAGCAGAAAAAGTCTTTGCAGGAAAATCCGCGTGCCAAACGCGAACGTGAAGCACAGCGGCGTTCTTTGATGGATCGCATTTCCCGTCTGGTACCTGATTGGGAACCTACCCAGATTCTGGCAGCTATTGCCGAAGTACGGGATCGGGTAGGCGATAACCATCATGCATTGCAGGAACTGGATTCTCATGGAAATGCATTGATGCAGGAACTAAAGCCACGTCGTGGACGGCGTCCGCGCAGCGCGCTCTAATTTCATGTAGTTAAAAGCCCCCGAATTACTAAGTTCGGGGGCTTTTTTACGTCGGGCATTAGCGTTTGCAACTGCGCCAACGCTTTAACATGGGCACCCGATGGGCCATATAGGCACGGATATACCAAGGGGCCTGTCTTTTGCGCAGCAATTGCCTTACTCGCTGTTGCATGGCTTCCAGGGTTAATTGGGGGTCCTTGAACGTGCCATCTGCATAGCAGTAACTGCAGTAATCCCGACTGTGGCTGCCATCGCTTTCCGTGCCACCGCCTTGCGGATCAAACTGTAAAGGCATACCACAACTTTGGCAGCGGTTTTTTTCGATTTCCAGTTGGCGTAACCATTTTTTCATAAGCAAATTAGACATCCTCAGGGGCAACCAGTTCAAGGGCCTCAATATAAATATGGGCCATGCCCAGCAAAAATACGACGTTGGGTATAATGAAAACCAATGCGGTGGCAACGCCCATCCCCATGCTGAGCCCGACATTATACAGGGCAGTATTCGCAGTGATGCTGGAATGCGCTGCATGGTCCAGCATAAAAGGATAACCCGTGATCGCATCCATCATCTGCCAAAACATATCGGCGCTACGGCTCAGTTCGCTGGCCAGAGCTGGGGCCGCAGCGGACAGTGCCATACTGTATCCGGTGTAAAGGATGATGGCGATAATGATTGCCAGACCAGCAGATAACGCCCCGAGTAACAACATCATCAGCAAAATGGAGCCGGGTTTGTTACGGGCAATACCAATGGTGTGGCGCAGGGAGTTGCTGACCGATTCACCATGCCAAAGCGCTGGACCGGACAGATTGAAAACAATGATGGCCAGAACGAAAACTACGGCATTTATCAACATGGCCACCGGGAAAAGCGGTACAAACAAAATCGCTCCTATTCCTGGTATTTTGCAGGCCAGAAATCCCAGTAGCTCAACCACAAAAATGCCAAAGAGCAAAAGACTTTCGATGATCAGCAAGCCAATCAGCCGGGGCAGAGCTTTTAAGCCAAAGCGGAGACTACGCAAAATCCCGGGTAAGGAGTCACCCCGGGCTTCATGTAATAGTACCCCGCCAGCACCCAGATACCCCACCCCAAAACTGACGAACAAAATCAGCATTCCGATGCTGGCACCCAGCATCCCACCTAGCCACTGCACAAAAAATTCAAGGCCCGCCATGCCGATAAAAACGGCGAGGACATACACCAAAATGGGTTGCCAGAGGGTGATTCCCCGTAATGCGCGCAGTAATAGCGAAAAAGACAGGTCTCCCTGACTGGGAGAATGACTAAACATGGGAGCTTCCTTTTTCAGTAACCGATCTTGAGGATGAATGCCAAGGATAACGGTTAGATTTTTACTGTAAAGCGACAATCGCCTTTGTTGATGCTACACTGACCTGATATTGACCGATTGGTCGGGTGTTTTTCAAGTGGCTGATAATATGTGGAAAGAGATCGCTGAGGGGATTTTATGGATAATACGCTGGCGATGGTAGAAGGCGAGGGGCGGCAACGTATCCTCGCTGCTGCCGAAAAACTCTTCTCGGATAAAGCCTTTGATGCGGTTTCCATGAATGCCATTGCCTGCGAGGCTGGTATCAGTAAAGCCAATATTTACCACTATTTTCCGAATAAAGACACGCTGTATCTCGCGGTGTTGCGCGTGGCCAGCCATAATCTGCGTGCGGTGCTGAACGAAGCCGTCAGTGCCCACGGCTCGGTTCTGGATGTATTGCGGCATTTTGCCCGCAATCATCTGCAGGCACTGCTGAACAGGCCACAACTGGTGCGTTTGGTCTGGCGGGAGATCCTGGAAAGGGGCGCGCCACGAGCACAGGAATTTGCCGAGCAGGGTTTCGCGGATATGTTTTCTGCTCTGGTAGATGTTCTGAAGCTGGGACAGAGCCGAGGCGAATTTCGCCAGGACTTTGATCCGGCTCTGGTCGCTACGCTCCTCTTGGGTGCCAACGTGTTTTTTTTCCAGTCGCGAGACATATTGCGGCACTATCCCCCCATTACTTTTGCAGACGACCCTGCCGGATATGATGCGGGTATTGTCGAAATTCTTTTGCGTGGTCTGGTCCCGGCCTCATCCTGAATTTTGATTGATAACACAAGAGATTCTTATGGATAAAAATCCTCAACTGCAAGCCCATGTTCTCGTGGAAGCCCTGCCCTATATGCAACGCTTTCATGGACGAACCATTGTCATCAAATATGGTGGTAATGCGATGACAGAGGCGCATCTGCAAGAGCAGTTTGCCTATGATGTGACCTTGATGAAGCAAGTAGGGATGAATCCTGTGGTGGTTCATGGCGGGGGGCCGCAAATTGGCGCCATGCTTGAACGTCTGGGCGTCGAAACCCGCTTTGTAGATGGCATGCGCGTAACCGATGCAGCCACCATGGAAGTGGTGGAAATGGTGCTCGGCGGTCGCGTCAACAAGGAAATTGTTCAGGGAATCAATCGGGCCGGTGGGCGGGCAGTGGGGCTGACCGGCAAAGATGGGGCTTTGCTCCGCGCCCGTCCGCTGCGCAATGCGGTGGCTGATCTGGGGATGGTCGGTGAAGTGGCCGCCGTCAATCCGGAAGTCATTCGTTGGTTGGACCAGGGCGACTTTATCCCGGTAGTGGCCCCCATTGGCGTCGGCGCTCGGGGCGAGTCTTACAACATCAATGCCGATCTGGTCGCCGGAGCGCTGGCCGCCACCCTGAAAGCCGAAAAGCTGATTTTAATGACCAATGTGGCTGGGGTACTGGATAAAGAGGGTACCCTGCAAACCCGGCTGGAGGCTGGCGCAGTGGCACAAATGATTGCCGATGGTCAGATATATGGTGGCATGCTGCCCAAAATTCAGTGTTGTCTGGATGCTGTGGCTGCCGGTGTGCAGGCTGCGCATATTATTGATGGCAGAGTCCCCCATGCCTTGTTGCTGGAGATTTTTACCGACGCCGGGGTGGGGACATTGATTGCTGGCAGCCATTGAAAAAGCTTTCCGTTCCTGCTCCACAGCGTAACAGACACGCTTTTTCTGCGGCAGCCCGCAAGCGTCGTCTGTTAGCCTGGCGACGCGGCCCGCTGCCGGTTTTTCTCTTTGATCTCGACAATACCCTGTATGATGCAGACCGTTACTGCTTTCCCTGGATGCATGAGCACATCAATGCCTTCCTGATGGAGGAGCTTGGCCTGAAGATGGAAGCCGCCGATCAGTTGCGGCGCCATTACTGGCGGACTTATGGGACCACCCTCGCGGGTTTGATGCGGCATCATACTGTTGATCCCCGGGTTTTCCTGAAGGCCATTCATCCCCCGGTTCTGTCTGCCCAGGTCCCCGAAAATCCGGAATTACGTCGTTGGCTCGTGCAACTTCCCGGCCCCGTATTCGTTTTTACGAACAGCGTGGCCAGTCATGCCTGGCGGGTGCTGGAGCGTTTGGGCGTGGCGGATATTGTGGTGGATGTATTTGATATGGAGACCGCAGGTTTTCAGGGGAAACCCCAGCATCATGCTTATCATCAGGTTCTTGGAAGATTGAAAGTTCCCGCCTGGCGTTGTGTTTTTTTTGATGACACGCTGGCTAATTTGCGGACTGCTCGCTGGATGGGCATGCGTACGGTACACATTGAAAAAAATCGCAGGCGTTCGCGTAGCGCCCATAGCCGGGTTCCATCAATCATGGGCTGGCGTTACGATTTGTCCTGAAATGGCAGTGGGGCTTGTAAGCTTTTTGCTCCAACGTCCCTTGCCTGTTGTTCTAATGCTCGTCCTGCTGTCAGCAGAGAACTCGCCCTGCGGGCTCAAACAGCTCTCCTGACGGGCGCAGGATTTAACCAAGAACAACAACGGCGCGGGCCAAAGTCGCTGCAAAGCTTACAAGCCCCACTGCCGTTTCAGGAGACTACAGAAGTGGTTTCAGAAACTTGACCCAACCCGGTGCACCGCCGGTATTGATGGTGACCGAAGCGCTGGTACCAATACGTAAGGGCAGCTTTGGATCAGGGTTGGTAATCATCACCCGTACGGGTACCCGTTGCGTGACCTTTACCCAGTTACCTGTCGCATTCTCCGGTGGTAACAAGGAAAAAGCATTGCCGGCACCGCCGCTTAGGCTGACCACCGTCCCCTTGAATTGGTGATTGGGGTACATGTCTACGTGGATACTGGCAGCTTGACCGGGGTGAACCCGATTTAGATCGGTTTCCTTGTAATTGGCCTCCACCCAATATTGAGCGTTTCCGATCAACGGGAAAAGATCCTGGTTGATGCTGAAGCCGGGTTCCATCAATCATGGGCTGGCGTTACGATTTGTCCTGAAATGGCAGTGGGGCTTGTAAGCTTTTTGCTCCAACGTCCCTTGCCTGTTGTTCTAATGCTCGTCCTGCTGTCAGCAGAGAACTCGCCCTGCGGGCTCAAACAGCTCTCCTGACGGGCGCAGGTTTTCGCCAAGAACAACAACTGTCTCTTATACACATCTCCGAGCCCAAA
>NZ_JACKYY010000010.1:0-72777 GCF_015100075.1 Acidithiobacillus sp. HP-11 | reverse complement strand
GGTGGGCTCGGAGATGTGTATAAGCGRCWGGATTACAGATGAAGCTCTCTCCAGCCATTTTCTGGGACTTTGGCCCCATCTCTGCCAACCCCCTCATAAATCATTCACTCAGATGCTCATGCGTATGGTGGCGTAGCATGCGGCGACTTATTCCTCATGAAAATCGGTGAAACTTCAGTTTTGAAATAAGTCTGTTTAATAATTCAGACCTCTTTTTTGAGAAAAATGCAAGACCCACAAGAATTGATCCTATCGCGTTTAAATAAAATTCAAGAGTCATTAAATTATTTCCTTTATGTTGTCTTTTGCGGTAATTTATGGGCTGTTTTAAAAACGAAGCGCAGTAGTTTAATAAACAAGACAAATGGGGTCATTGTGTCTCATATTCGTGTTGCCAAAACGATCCTATCCTATTGTTTCTGGATTGTTTCCGTTTGCGACAAACCATCAGACAAAACAGTGAACTTCTCCATTTTCAGGTCGAACACGAGCTCAGCTATTCTAGCCGAGTCCTACGTCCGCTAACAGTCTGGACCGGCCCTTCGGGTAATATTCACCCCAGCATCTTCGCCAGGTCCTCAGCTCTCAAGTGAGTATAGCGTTTCAGCATCTGCAAGGTCTTGTGCCCTGTGATGGCCGCCACCTGCATGGGATTCAAGCCCTTCTCGAAGAAACGACTGGTGGCCTCGTGGCGGAGGTCGTGAAAGCGTAGGTCCTCGATACCTGCTCGGTGGCAGGCGCGAGCAAAGGCTTGTGTGATGCTATCTGCCCTGACACCCCACACCTCACCATCCATGCGGCGGGGTAGGGCATCTAGTACGGCCAAGGCGCGACTGGACAGCGGTACTCGGCGCGGATCGCCAGTTTTGGAATCTGGCACTGAAAGCACATGTGTCCTCATATCTACATGCCGCCAGAGCATTGCGGCAATCTCGCCTCGACGCATGCCCGTTTCCAGGGCGAAGCGAATGATGGTGGGGAGAGGTTCACCATACTCTTGCGCAGCCGCCAACAGCCTTTTTTCCTCATCACCCACCAGTCGCCGATCTCGCGCATTGTTGGGCTTCTGCACGGACACCAAGGGCACAGGATTGACCAACCCGGCCAACCCCCATTCTTTGGTCGCCACAGTGAACAGATGGGAGAGCAAGGATAGACGACGCTTGATCGTGATGGGGCTGTAACCATCGGCCAGCATGGCATCCCGATACTTCGCAATGTCTTTGCCTTGGATAGCTGCCAGATACATGCGGGCCAAGGGGGATTCCTTGACCTTTCCGATGATGGAAACTTCCTGGACAGCACCCTTTTTGCGACTGGATACTTCTTTCGAGTAGCGATCCAGAGCTTCCGCCAGGGTAGTGTTCTCAGCCTCGCTCCGATTGCACCAGACGCCCCGGAGCATTTCACTCTCTGTGATCTTGGCCCAGGACTCGGCATCTCTCTTTGTGCGGAATGTCCGCGTCTGGGACGGAAACCCGCGTTTGCGAATGATGGCTTGCCAGCCAATCACGTTTTTATCCTGGTCTTCCCTGGGGTTGATGGTCGCCATGCTGCACCTCACGCTGCACCCTGTTTCAGGACTCAGTGCAGCATAATTGCAGCGAAAAAGCAACAAGGGGTTAGGCCGTTTAGCCTAACCCCTTGTTTTATTTGGTGGAGCGGAGGAGGATCGAACTCCCGACCTTCGCATTGCGAACGCGACGCTCTCCCAGCTGAGCTACCGCCCCATGAGCGCAAAGGATAAAGAGAAGCCTCGCGGAATGCAATGCTTGTAAACGGCTGGCAGGGCTAGGTGTCAGTTTTTGCTGCTCAGCAGCGCCCCACCACCATTACATCGCTACCAAACGGGAAGATTTTTGGCCTTAGTCCGGCTTCTTTTAAGGCGCTGGCGATTTCCTCAGGATGCAGGAAATGATTCCCTTGGACATGCTCGGTGAGATTCTGGTAAGCCATGCCCCGCAAGGGTGCTTCGCGCAGGCGACGATGATCATCTGGCCATGCGGGTTCCCAAATGACTACGGCGCCTTCTGCTTTGAGATTGCTACGCAGTTTGTCAAAAATGGCCCCACGTTTTTCCCAGACATGGTGAAGGGCACGATTCATGGCAATCAGATCTGCCGGTTCTGGCAGAGAAAACGCATGGATATCGCCCTCCGAAAAGTGCAGACGGTCACTAAGGCCCTCCTGTTGAGCTATTTCCTGCGCCTGCCGCACATTTTCCGCAAAACCATCCAGACCAAGGCCCCGCAAATGGTTGCAGCGCTGTGCCAGTGCCCGTAAATACCAGCCATTTCCGCAACCCAGATCCACAGCAAGACCACCCCGGGCATCTACTTCGGCAAATATGGGAACCTGCGGGCAGATTTTTTCTTCAAAAGTCTTGCGGAAATTGTTTTCCAGCATCAGCCCAAACCAGGGCAGAATGGTTTCCCGTTCCGCCAGTACTTTTTCACCCGGACGTTCGCCCGTGCGCATCAGTCCTGCGGCGCGTTCAGCCATATGTGCCGACAGGACCGAACCAATAGCTGTTGCCATGCGGCTACCCGGAGCCTCGGGGCGCATGCTGTCGCCATCTGCGCTGAGTTGCCACTGATCGTCGGAATTCAGTTCCAGCCAGCCAAAAGCATAAGCAGCATCGCACCAGCGGGTGACGTATCCTTCGTCCATGCCCGCTTGCTGAGCGAGATGTCGGGAATCAGCCTTCTGCAATTGGTGCAGGGCGCTGAACAGTCCATTGACGACACCTATGAAAGCAATATTCAGGGATTGTGCGCCCTGAGCCTGCTGCCTGAGTTCTTCCATGCTGCGTAAAGTCATATGCTCTCCTTGTCGCTCGATGCGTTAAATAAGGTATTTCAGGCCAACTACGGTCAGTAATCCCAGTGTTCCCAATAAAAAAGCGCGTTGGTTGATACGTAGGTGTAAACGATTACCCGCCCAGAGACCCAGCAAAACTGGCGGAATCAACATTAAAAAACCTATGGCCAGCTGCCAGGTCAACAGCGCCAGGGCTACATACATGAACCCGCGCAACACATTGTCTGTGAGCGCAATCCCCTGAAAAGTGGCGCGAAAAGCGCGTTTGTCCAGATGCCGCATTTGCAGGTAGGCGACGATAGGCGGTCCACCCCCACCGTAGAGGCTGCCCACGACTCCCCCAAATATTCCGAGCGGCGTGCCCCAGGGCAGACTGATGCGCGGCAGACGATCGGGCTTCATGGCAAGGGCGTACACCACGTAGGCGAGAATGAATACACCGAGGAATCGGGTCAGATTCTGGGCATTGGTATCAGCCAGTATGAAAGAACCGATTGCCAGACCAATGATGCTGCCGGGGATCAGCCAGCGTAACTCCGGCCAGCGCATTTCCCGAAAATCATAGGCACCTAGTAATACTGAACCGAGCAGATCCAAAAGCAATACGACTGGCACGACTTCCTTGATGGGAAAGATGAGCGTGAGCAAGGCCACGGAAATCAGCCCGGAACCAAATCCGATCACTGCCCGGACGTAAAAAGCCAGGAGAATAATGAATCCGGCGATGGCCCAGAGGAGGGGAAAGTGGATGAGGGTGGCATAAGAAAGGGACGCGTGTAAGTTCATACCGACCAGTCTATAAGTTTTGAGGAGTGTCTTCCAGTTGCTGGGAATGCTCCGCTTCCAAGCAACTGCGTACATATAGGCATTTCAGAAAAAATAGCCTAATATGAAACTATCCTGAGAAATTGCTTTAACCTTGCATCCCGTTAATGGGGAGGGCTAACCCATGCTGCCGCATCCTTCTGCAAATACTGCACCGATCACGTATCGTTCCTACAGGCTTCATTTAGGGTTCCTGGGCCTGTTTATACTGGGATGGACGCTCATTTTGGGTATTCCTACTTCCCGCGCCGATACCAACAGCAGCGGCCTGCCGCCCATTGATGCCCGCGCCTATATTCTGATGAATGCGCAAACCGGTGCCATCATCGCCGCTAAAAATGCTTACCAACCCTATGCAATTGCCAGTATTACCAAGCTCATGACCTTGTATCTGCTGTTCAAGGACATTCACACCGGTGGATTGCATTTGCACCAGGAGTTTGTACCCTGCCAGGCAGCATTGGAAACCGGTGGTTCCAGCATGTTCATGCATCCCGGATTGCGCTTTTCAGTAGCCCAGATGATTTTGGGGATGACAGTTCCTTCGGGAAACGACGCTGCTGTGGAAGCTGCGCATCTGGTGGCCGGCAGCGTCCCGGCTTTCGTGCGTGAAATGAACCAGACGGCGCGTAAAATCGGTATGTTATCGACAACCTACTATGATCCGGACGGCCTTCCCCATCCCAATAACACCGCCAGTCCTTATGATATTGCTATTCTCACCAGGCGAATCATGACGGATTTTCCGCAGTACATGCATTTTTTCAATCATGAGAATTTCACTTACGCAGGCATTACCAGTCCCAATCCTAACTTGCTGGTAGGTCGTGTGCCTTTCATCACCGGCATGAAAAGCGGTTATACCGACGCTGCTGGTCATTG
This sequence comes from Acidithiobacillus sp. HP-11, assembly GCF_015100075.1. Lineage (NCBI taxonomy): Bacteria > Pseudomonadati > Pseudomonadota > Acidithiobacillia > Acidithiobacillales > Acidithiobacillaceae > Acidithiobacillus > Acidithiobacillus sp. HP-11. The sequence continues at coordinate 68,250 of NZ_JACKYY010000010.1, read as the reverse complement.
CCTGGTGGCTACGGGCACCCAAAATGGGGTGCAACTCATTGCCGTGATTCTGGGCGTCCCTTCATTTACCGATGAAAACCGTGGTTTCTGGAAAGCCTCCTGGCAAAGTCTCAAATTGCTCGACTGGGGTTTTGCCAGAACGCTCTGGCTGCCTGCCGTACCCCATCTGGAAAAAACCTCGGCACCCTGAAACGGCGGTGGGCCGGGAAGCTTTGCCGCGACTTTTGTTTCGAGCCGTTGTTGTTCTTGGTGAAATCCTGCGCCCGTCAGGAGAGCTGTCTGAGCCCGCAGGGCGAGTTCTCTCCTGACAGCAGGATGAGCCGTAGAACAACAGGCAACGGACGTTGGCGCAAAAAGCTTCCCGGCCCACCACCGGTTTCAGGGTTACTCCTGTACGGGTGGCGGAGTATTTTCTCCCTTTTCTGGAGCTGGCTTCTTGAGAAATAAAATCAGCGGAATCATCACCAGAAAACCGTAAAATACCAGCACAAATGCATCGAGGGTGCCGCGCATGTTGGCCTGATTATACAGAACAACATTACCCAGAATCTGCCAGGTAGTCGGATTCTGGGTCATCCCAGCCGCTGCCAGATATTGGTGAAACGCCGGATTGAAGGGGTTGATGAACTTACTCATCTGGTTCCAGCCCACTTGTGTTTCCTGGCTCATGACGGTAGACACAATAGCGATGCCGACACTGCCACCGAGGGTTCTCATCAAATTGAAAATTCCCGACCCCTCTGCCTGCTGTGATTTCTTGAGGGTTGTAAAAGCCAGGGTAAACAGGGGAATGGTCACCAGACCAAAACCTATGCCGCGAATAAAGCTGGGCCAGATCACCCAGTCTATATTGATATTGAGGTCGTACAATGTGGTGAGATAAGTTCCAAAAGCGCCAATTACAATACCGACCAGCACAATATCGCGGGGATTGATGCCCTTGCCGAGTAGACGGCCAGCCAGCATCATCGCCAGCATTGCGCCGATTCCTTGAGGCGCCATAGCCAGTCCGGCCGTAAAGGCCTCATAGTGCATCAAGGTCTCCAGCATGATGGGCAAAATCACCATGGTGCCAAACAGGGCGAGACCGAATATACCGATTCCCATGCTGCCAATAGCCAGATTGCGGTCTTTGAGGAGCCGCAAGTCGACAACCGGATGCTTGACACTCAGGGAACGCCACACAAAAAAGAGCAGCCCGAGGATGGTAATCAAAGTCAGGATGATGATGGTTTGTGAACTGAACCAGTCATCCTGATCCCCGAGGCTGAGAATGCCTTGCAGAGACCCCAAACCCAGGGCCATCAGCGCAAATCCAGTCCAGTCCACGGGCCGGGGGTTGGCGCTTTTGCCGCCGTCCGGCACGCTTTGCATCAGTAAAAAGGCGAGAATCCCAAAGGGAATGTTGACGTAAAACACCCAGCGCCAACTGAGCGTGTCCGTCAGATAACCACCCAGAGTCGGTCCAAGAATCGGTCCCAGCATGATGCCCATACCGAGAATCGCCATGGCCTGACCGCGTTTATTGGCCGGATAGGCTCCGAGCATGATGGTTTGCCCGACAGGTGCCAGGGACGCCCCGAAAATGCCCTGAAGAAAGCGCCAGAGGACAATCTCGGTAAGACTGTGGGATTGTCCGCATAGAGCCGAAGAAATCACGAATCCCACCACACTCCAAAGCATGATGTTGCGTTGTCCGTAACGTTCCACCAGAAGGCCGGTAAGGGGGAGTACAATGACGTTGGCCACCATATAAGCGGTGAGCACCCAGGTGATCTGATCACTATTAGCCTGCAGGGAGCCACGCATATAGGTCAGTGCCACATTGACAATGGTGAGATCCAGAACCTGCATCACTACTGCAAGCATGACCGCCACGGTGATGACCAGACGGGATGTAGACTGCTCTTGCGCCACCAGTTGGGCTCCTTGATGGGGAATGATAATCTGTCAGATACCGACCGTTCGGTCAGTATAGAGAGGAACATGCTTGCTCGCAAGAGCAGCTGATAGAGCGGTTAAGCAGCAGGGAAGACCTCAAAACCGGGCGCAGGGCTGTTTTGATATACGCCGTTGTTCAGACCAAAAAAAACCGGCCATAAAGGGCCGGTTGTGGAGGATAAAAATGATCAGGCGGCACGGGGAACCGCCAGATCCCGCAGATCCTGATTGTTCATGAATGCCTGGTGCAGTTCTTCATCAGAAACGTTGGCAAAGCAGTAACCGGCTTCTTCCAGTTGGTAAACCAGCGCAATCAATTCAAATTCCTGTTCCATTTCCATGACCGTTCTCCATCAGTAAATAAGGTATAACTAACATACACAGATATTATGGGCCTGTCAATATCATAAATATCTAATATAGTCGGTTCAGGGTTTTAGAAGCCTTTCTTCGTCCGGGCTCAGCCAGCGCCACTGTCCACTGGACAGACTGCCCAAAAGCAGATCTCCTACAGCTACTCGAATCAGGCGTAACACTTCTGCATCGGCGCCTTGCAGCAGGCGACGAATCTGCCGGTTACGCCCTTCCTGAAGGACAATTTCCAGCCATTGGGTTTTTCCTCCGCAGCGCAGCTCACGAATTTGCATGGGCAGGCATGGCTTGCCGTCCAGGCTGGAGTGCTGGGCAATGTGCCGAAAAACTTCGGCAGGAAGAGGAGGGCGGATTTGCACGTGGTAGGTTTTGCTGACGTGCTGATCAGGATTCAGCAGAATCTGGGCCCATTCTGGATCGTTACTGAATAACAATAACCCGGAGCTGGCCTGATCCAGACGTCCTATGGGTGCCAGCCAATGGTCGGAGGGCAGTAAATCATAAACGGTGGGCCGTCCTCTTTCATCGGCGCGGGTACTGACAACGCCCCGGGGTTTATTCAGCATCAGCACCTTGCGAGCCTGTCCGGTCAGGCGTTGTCCCGCCACGGAAATCCGGGCATCGCGAAGTGAAAAACGGGCTTCCGGCTCGTAAATGATCTGCCCGTTGACGGTTACCTTGCCGGCCCGAATCCAATCGGCGGCCATGCTCCGCGAGCACAGTCCTGCTTTGGACAGGAGTCTTGCCAATTCATGGCGAATTTCTCCCGGTCTGGTGTCACTTGGGTTTAGTGAAAGCTTTGAGCTATGCTTGTGAGGATATTTCATCGTTAAAGGATCTCAAGATGGCACATGAAACAATGCACGAGCCTTTGGAGTCGCTGTCCAGTGATACGCTGGACATTCATCGGGCGATATCCTCGCTGATGGAAGAATTTGAGGCGGTAGACTGGTACCAGCAGCGCGCGGATGCCTGCAATGATCTCCAGCTCAAAAAAGTGCTGGAACACAATCGGGATGAAGAAATTGAGCACGCGGCCATGGTTCTGGAGTGGTTGCGCCGTAAAATGCCGCGTCTGGATAAAGAGTTGCGTGAATATTTGTTCAAGGACGGTTCCATTACCGGTCATGAAGCTGAGGCGATGGGTCGGGAATAGTATCGCCCATTCAGGGAATGAAGCGGGCACACAATTCATTGTAAAAGTTCATTCCCCGGGCGGTGGGCTGGATTATTTCGGTATCGTCATACAGTAAACCCTCGCGGCGGGCACGGCGAATCTGTGGTTCAATCAGCAGACTGTCCAGGCCGGTGCATTCAGTAAACAGACGGTTTGAAAAACCTTCGGTCAGCCGCAGGGCATTCAGCATGAATTCAAAGGGGCGTTCTGCTGGTGGAACCGGGGTGTATTCTCCCAGGGTTTCCATATTACTGAGCGCGTCGATCATGTAGCTCTCGGGTCGGCTGGGTTTGCGGCTACGCCAGATGCCTTCCGCCTGGGTGATTTTGCCATGAGCCCCGGCGCCAATTCCCAGATAGTCTCCATATAGCCAGTAATTGCGGTTATGCTGGCATTGTTGTCCGGGGCGGGCGTGCGCGGAGATTTCGTAGCGAGCCAAACCGTGATGGTCCAGTTCACTGCGCAAAATATTTTCCATATCCGCCGCGGTATCCTCGTCAGGGAGATGGGCTGGAGGATGGCTGGCGAAGGGAGTGCCCGCTTCCAGGGTGAGCTGGTAAAGGGATAAATGGGGAGGCTGATATTGTAAGGCCGCGTCCAGGTCTGCCAGGGCTTCAGCCGTGCTCTGGCCGGGCAGGGCAAACATGAGATCCAGATTAAAGCTGGCAAATTGCGCAGCAATGGCTTTTTCTACGGCCCGATGGGCGGCAGATGCATCATGAATGCGTCCCAGGCGTTGCAGGTGCACATTATTGAAAGACTGGATCCCCAGAGACAGACGCGTAACCCCGGCCGCACGAAAATCGGCAAATGCTGCGGCTTCAATGGCACCGGGATTAGCCTCCAGGGTCACCTCCATGGCAGACAGGGGTTGCAGGCGGGCCCGGATGTCGGAAAGCAGCTGGTTGATGATTTCCGGTGGAAACAGGCTGGGAGTGCCTCCGCCAATGAAAATACTGTGCAGACGTCGTCCCCAGATGCGTGGCAGTTCCCGATCCAGATCAGCAATCAGGGCGCGGGCATAACGCTCTGCAGGAATATGGTCTGCCGCATGTGAATTGAAGTCACAATAAGGACACTTGGCTTTACACCAAGGCAGATGTACATATAGTGAGAACGTGGAGGATGGTTTCAGGCTGGGATTCATGAATACTCGTGAGAGGAACAGCATAGTGACGGATACGCATACAATACCCCTATTTTTACTCCGAACCGTACTTTTTCCCAAGGCCTTAGTCGGATTGAGAGTGTTTGAACCCCGTTATCTGGACATGGTCAGCAGCTCCCTGCGCCATGATCATGGTTTTGGAATTTGTTTGACGCACTCTCGGGGAGATGGTCATGCGGAGCCGGAACGGGTAGGAACACTGGCGCGAATAGTGGATTGGGGGGGTGAGCCAGGGATTCTGGAAATTCAGGTGGAGGGGCAGCGACGCTTCAGCATTCAGGACTGGCATTATGAGGGGGCTCTGGCTATGGCCTCGGTGCACTACTGGGCGGAGGAGCCGGTAGTGCCCATGCGCCGGGAAGACGATACCCTGCGCGCCATTTTGAAGGAGTTGCTGGGTGAAGAAGCGGCCCGGGACCTGGATGCCAGTACTGCAGGTATGGTGCTTGCTCAGGCACTACCGGCTTCTCCAGAGGAAAAGCAGGATCTGCTTCTGCTGCAGGACCCCCTCGAAAGATTGCAGCGCATTCATCACCTGCTGCAGCGGCGTAGTGGAGCCTAGTGCTTGCCCTTGCCGTAAATGTAGGTAGAAAAATCCGTATAATTCTGGGAAAGATTACGAAACAGGTGATCCAGACTGATGATAGCCTGTTCCAGAATGTTGACCGTGATATAAGGTTTCTCTACTTTCAGGCGCTGATAACGGGCGCGAGTCAGGACCAGAACCTGGGTGTCTTCGCTTTTGGCGAGAATGCGAGCGCTACGTGGTTGCCGGTCAAAAAAAGACATTTCTCCAGCCATTTCTCCTTCCTTGACCCGCACGACCTCCATTTCATCACCATCGGCGGTATGGTGAATGATGGCCATTTCTCCTTTGACGCAGAAAAATAGGGCTTCACCCAACGTGCCCCATTCGGCAATGACCTGATCGGCGCGAAACTGGGCATGGGTCACGTATTCCGCCAGAGTCTGAATTTCGGCAATGGTGAGTGACTGAGCCAGATGGTGCTGCTTCAGAAATTGGGTGATTTCGACATGCGCGGTGGCAGACATGAGGCGCTCCTCGTTCCTGGGGGGTACGAATGCATTATAGGGGGTTATGGTGAAAGAAGGACAGGTCTACAATGCGCCCATCCTTCATCATGATGAGTATCCGCAAATGAATCGACCCAGTGGAAGAATGGCAGACGCTCTGCGCCCGATAGAAATCACCCGCAATTTCACCAAACACGCCGAAGGCTCCGTACTGATGGCCTGCGGGGATACCAAGGTGTTATGTACCGCTAGTATTGAAGAAAAGGTTCCGCCTTTTTTGCGTGGGGCGGGGAAGGGATGGGTGACTGCAGAGTACAGTATGTTGCCCAGAGCGACTCAGGATCGGATGCAGCGTGAATCGGCCAAGGGAAAAATCTCGGGTCGGACCCATGAAATTCAGCGGCTGATCGGGCGTAGCCTGCGTGCAGCCGTTGACTTGCAGGCCTTGGGTGAGCGCACTATCTGGGTAGATTGCGATGTTTTGCAGGCGGATGGCGGCACCCGAACGGCCAGCATCACGGGTGCCTGTCTGGCGGTAGCCGATGCTCTGCAGGCCCTGCGCCAAAACGGAAAAGTGCAGGGTAATCCGTTGCGCGACTGGGTGGCTGCCATTTCCGTCGGGATGTATCAGGGACAGGCCGTGCTGGATTTGGACTATGCCGAAGATAGTCACGCAGAAGTGGACATGAATGTGGTCATGACGGGTGCTGGCGCTTTTGTAGAAGTGCAGGGTACCGCTGAAGGCGCAGTTTTCAGTGATCAGGAAATGGCCGCCATGCTGGCGCTGGCGCGGCAGGGCATTCGCGATCTGATTGCCCGTCAACGTGAGGAAATTCCTGAGGCTTTGCCTTGAAGCCCATCCTGCTGGCCAGTAGTAATGCCGGTAAAATCCGGGAAATGCGGACACTGCTTAACGCGCACGGCTACACAGTCTATGGGCAGGACGAGCAAGGTATTCAGGGTGCTGAAGAAAGTGGCCGCACATTTGTCGAGAATGCCTTGCTGAAGGCCCGTCATGCTGCGGCCATCTCAGGGATAGCGTCTCTTGCGGAAGACTCAGGCCTTTGCGTGCCAGCCCTGCAAGGTGCACCGGGACTGTTTTCGGCACGTTATGCCGGTGTCGGCGCAACAGATGCCGAGAATAATCAGCGCTTACTTGAGCAGATGCGTGCTTTAACCGGATCATCGCGTGTAGCCTATTATATTGCCTGCATGGTCTTTATGGAGTCAGCCGACGATCCTGCCCCCATTGTGGCTCAGGGATTCTGGATGGGAACCATTGGTAAAACGCTTCAGGGAGAAGGGGGTTTTGGCTACGATCCGTTATTCCGGCCGCTGGGTGGTGCGCGTAGTGCGGCTGAATGGGCACTGGCAGAAAAAAATCAGGTGAGTCATCGCGCCCATGCTCTGCGGCGTCTTTTGGCTATGCTGCAGGAACGTCAGGCACCCCAGCCGCTATCAGAAAGTGATTGACGCAGTCGGGTCAGGGCTCTGACCTGCAACTGGCGGACGGCCTCACGGCTGACGCCCATACGTTCGGCCACGGCTTCCAGCGTCATGGGCGCATCTCCATGGATGCCGTAGCGGAAGATCATCACTTCCCGTTGCTTTTCATTCAGTTCCGCCAGATGCTCCCGGAGTGCCTTGCAGATGGACTCACGGTCGTAGTCCATGTCGGGGCTGGCGGTATCGCCTGGTACCTGTTCAACCCGACTGGGGCCATCGGTAAATTCTTCATCCAGCGAGCAGACGCGAATGTCGGCAAAATCCAGAGCGCGCATGGTACTTTCACGCACCCCCAGGGCTTCCCGGCGTTGCTCGCGCCGGGCGTCTTCTGTTGATTCGCTTTCATCTTCACCACGCTGCAGGTAAGCATGCAGCGATTTTGCCAGATAGTCCGGCAGTCGGATGAAGCGGGAACGGATGAGCGCACGTTGCATGGCTTCCCGAATCCACCAGGTGGCATAGCTGGAAAAACGGGTACCAAGACCTTCACGGAAGCGATCTGCGGCACGCAGTAAACCCATGTAGCCTTCCTGAAGCAAATCTTCCTGACTGAGACCCTTGTTTCGGTAAGTCCGGGCAACCGCTCTGACTAAAGGCATGTGCGCAGAAATCAGGGTGGCTCTGGCGCAGTCATCTCCCTGACGCAGACGGCGGATGAGTTGCAGTTCCTGATCCTGAGTGAGAAAGGGACTGCTCTGATCGCCTTCTATAAAATCAGTCAGAGGGGGCGGGTCAATAGCCGGCGCGACATCGGGTAATGCTTCGTTTAATTCTCTCACTTCCGTTCGCATGGGCATCCCCTAGAATCAAAGACCACAATCACTCTAACATTGTAATCTAATATTCTATATCTAAAAGAGTTTTTATCATTTCCTATATTAGCATTCTTTTTGATCATCCTGTCAAGCAGATGCAACTATAGTTTTGTGTTTTTTACAACGACTGCTGAGCGTGGTTTCTTTTTGACTCGCGCCGTTGATCTGCCTATACTCTGCCCCTTTCTCGCTAAGCTTTTATTTTTGATGAGGTCAGAAACCTTCTATGCCAACTGTTCGTGTTAAAGAAAATGAACCTTTCGAAGTGGCGCTGCGGCGCTTCAAACGCTCCTGTGAAAAAGCCGGAGTCCTGACGGAAGTACGTCGTCGCGAGTTTTATGAAAAGCCCACCGAAGAGCGCAAGCGCAAGGCTGCTGCTGCGCGCAAGCGGGCTTTGAAGCGGATGCGTCGTCAGTCCATGCGTTTGGTTCGGATGTACTGAAGCATGTCTTTACGCGAACGTCTTCAGGAGGACATGAAGGCGGCGATGCGCGCTCGTGAGTCTGATCGTCTTACCACTATTCGCATGCTCCAGGCAGCGATCAAGCAACGTGAGGTGGACGATCGCCGCGAGTTGGATGATACCGAGGTTCTAAGTATCGCCGAAAAACTGATCAAGCAAAGAAAAGATTCTGCCAGTCAGTTCAGAGCGGGAAATCGCCCGGATCTTGCCGATAAGGAAGAAGCAGAAATTGTCATCCTTTCCGCTTATCTCCCCGAGCCCCTGAGTATGGAAGCCATTGATGCCCTGATCGCAGAAGCGGTTTCAAACACTGCCGCCAGCGGTCCCAAAGATATGGGTAAGGTGTTGAACAGCCTGAAACCGCAATTGCTGGGTCGGGCTGATATGGCGCTGGTTGCGGAAAAAGTAAAGGCGCGCCTGAATAACGGATGAAAGACGCTGTGGCAGGGGCGGCTCCCTGGCAGGACAGCTTTTCCAGAGCCCTCGATCTGGAAGATATTCGTGCCGCCTGGCTGGCCAAATGTGCCCATGAATATGGGCAGCATTATGTGGAAAACCTCCATCCCTGGGTAGGCCTTGCTGAAATTCAGCAGCGCCTTAATATGGCGCTTTTGCTGGCGGAACGATCTGTTGCTGGCTTTTCGCTGCCCATCCACATTTTCCCGGACGTTCGTTCCCTGCTGGACCTGCTTGAGCGCCCCGGCGCCATTCTGAGCGGCCGCGAGTTGCAGCAGATAACCCGGGTTTTGCATGGCCAGAAGCACTATGCCTCGGCCTTGCGGGAAGTCAACGACACGCTGACGGAATGGGCAACAGACCTGGAGCCTTCACTATCGCTGCTGCGGCATCTGCAGCAGGCCCTGGATGATGAAGGCGAACTTCTGGATGCTGCCAGTGCTGAATTAAGCGCCATTCGCCGGCAGTTGCGCCAGGGGCGCGCTGAAATACAACGCTTTTTGCAGGGATTTTTACGTAATCCCGATTGGCAGGATTACTGGCAGGATCAGCTGATTGTCCAGCGGAATGACCGCTATGTATTGCCCCTGAAAACCAGCCACAAAGGCCGTATCAAGGTTATTGTCCATGATCGTTCGGCGAGTGGTGAAACCCTTTTTGTGGAGCCCTTAACGGCGGTAGACCTGAATAACCAGTTGGTGCAGGACCGCCAGGCCGAACGTCTGGAGCAGGAAAAGGTGCTACGGGCCTTAAGTGCGGCCGTAAGCCAGCAAGTGCCGTCCATGCGCCGCGCCTTAAAGTACATTGGACGGCTGGACGGAGTTCGCGCCGCCCTGGAACTGGGCAAGGATTTTCACGGTACGCTGGTTCAGGTGGATAATCGCCCGGCCTTTGATCTGCACAATTTACGTCATCCCCTGCTGTGTATGCAGCATCCGGGTCAGGTGGTTGGTAATCCTCTGGCTTTGGGCGAAAGTAATCATCAACTGGTCATTACCGGACCCAATACGGGTGGCAAAACGGCACTGCTCAAGGCCCTGGGGTTGAACCATCTGATGGCTTATTTAGGCATGCCGGTGGCTGCTGAAGGTCGTCTGGGATATTTTCGGCAAGGCTTTGCGGTTATCGGTGACGCTCAGGATATTCATACGGACCTGTCTACTTTTTCGGCACAGGTGAGTCGCTTGCGCAGGGTGCTGGAGCAGGCTGATCAACACAGCCTGGTACTGTTGGATGAGCTGGGTAATGGTACGGATCCCCGCGAAGGGGGTGCCCTGGCCCAGGCCGTGGCCGAGGCGCTCCTGTCGGTTCAAGCCTGTGCGGTGCTCACCAGTCATCAGGAAATCATGAAACGTTATGCCCTCAGCCGCGCTGGCGTAGCTTTGGCCGGTATGGGCTTTGACGCAGAACGTCTTGCCCCGACCTATCGTCTGCAATGGGGAGTAGGTGGTGCCAGTCAAGGGTTGACTATCGCGCGACGTGTCGGGATGCCTGAAGCGCTGGTACAGCGCGCCGAGGCCTTGTACGCGGATGATCGCGAGGACTGGGAACGCTGGGAAGCACAACGGGAAGGCCTGTTGCGCGCCGCACAACAGGCAATGGATGAAGCGGCGCAGGCGCGCATGGAAGCTGACAAATCGGTGAAACGTTTGCAGCGTGAACTGGATGCGGCACGTCAGGATCGGGAGCGGGCCGCTGAACAGGCTCGCAATGAGTGGACACAATTGCTGCAGAATGCGCGCAGTGAAGTGCGTAAAACCATCGCTGCGCTCAAATCTGGACGGGATACCCAGGCGGCCAGTGCGGCACTGGAACAGTTGGGTACGCCTTTTCAGATGGCCGAAGCCGTGTCAGTTGATTTGCCCGCAGTCGGCAGCAAAGGCTTGTTTCTGCCCCTGCGCCAGGTTACCCAGATTGTCCGTGTCGATGCTGCCCGGCAACGTCTGCAAATTCAGTTGCGCGGCAAGCAGGTGTGGATTCCCCTGGAGCAGTTCCGCGCGGATTCCGCACTGGAAATACCCAAGGAAAAAGGGAGTACTCAGTATGCTTCACCAGAAAACCATCCGTGGCGTCTCGATCTGCGTGGTCAGCTGCGCGAAGATGCCTGGCAGGCTTTGTGCCGCCATGTGGATGGCGCCATGGCTTCCGGTCGCCAGCACATTGAGGTGCTGCATGGTAAAGGCAATGGCGTCCTGGCTGAAATGGTCAGGGAATTTGCCCATCAGGATCCGCGCATCATCCAGTGGCGTATGGCCCGTCCCGAGCAGGGGGGTGGCGGTGTTAGTGAGTTGGAGCTACGCTGAAACATGGTCAAATTTTCTCCCGCATTCATAGATGCGCTCCTCGAACGGACCGATTTGATCCGTCTGGTGGAGGGTCGTGTTCCCCTGAAGAAAAAAGGCAAGGATTTTTGGGCCTGCTGTCCTTTTCATCAGGAAAAAAGTCCCTCATTTTCAGTGAGTCAGGAAAAACAGATTTACTATTGTTTTGGATGTCATGCCCATGGTAACGCCATCGGGTTTCTGATGGCCCATGATCGTCTTTCCTTCCCTGAGGCGGTAGCCTTGCTGGCGGAAGATGCCGGGGTGGCCTTACCTGAAGAGGCTGTTGGTCAGTCTGTTCAGGAAGATCTCCGCCCTTTTCGGCAGATTCTGGACAAGGCGGTCAGCCTGTACCGTGATGCACTGGTAAAAAATCCGGCGGCCCAGCAGTACTGGCAGAGCCGGGGTCTCCATCCGGAAATCATTACCCGCTTTGAATTGGGTTATGCTCCTCCTGCCGCGAATTTTCTGAGTCAGCAACTGGGTAAGGATGAAAATACCCGACGCGCACTGATTGGTGCAGGGTTGGTGAGTAGCCGCGAGGACCATTCTGTTTATGATCGTTTTCGGGACAGGGTCATTTTTCCGATTCGTGATGGTCGCGGCCATCTGGTCGGATTGGGGGGACGCAGTCTCGATGGCCGGGAGCCCAAGTATCTGAACTCTCCCGAAGGTCCGCTGTACCATAAGGGGCAGGTGCTTTACGGCCTGCATCAGGCCCGGGATGGCCTGCGTCGAATGAATCGTGCCGTGCTGGTGGAAGGCTATCTGGATGTCATCACCCTGCATCAGGCCGGACTGGATTATGCCGTTGCCGCCAGTGGTACGGCACTCGGGGAAAGTCAGCTACAGATGCTGTTTCGTGCGGCTGCAGAGATTTTGCTGTGCTTTGATGGGGATGCTGCCGGCCGTAAGGCGGCCTGGCGGGCGGTGCAAATGGCGCCTGAATTGTTGCGCGAGGGGCGTCTGCTGCGGGTACTGTTTTTGCCGGATGGCCAGGACCCGGATTCGCTGGTGCGCGAGCAGGGCGCAGCAGCGCTGGAAGCTTTATTCCCGACGGCCCAGCCGGCCATCGATTTTTTTCTCGATGAACTGCAGCGTCGCCATAATATTGCCGCAGAAGATGAAAAAGCCCAGTTTCTGCGGGAAGCGCGGGAATTTTTACAGCGTATAAATGATGCCACTTTGCGGGAAGTTTATCTCCATAAACTCCAGGAGTTATGTGGTCTGACCTTTGCCATACCTTCCAAAACGCGTCGTCGGGATGCTCGAGTTACAGCGTCAGCGCAACCGTCGCGGAGCAAAGACGGGCCCTCCCTCTTCAAGAACGCGATGCGCCTGCTCTTGAATCATCCTGATGACCCTGTCTGGCAGCAACTGGAAAAGGATCTGCTCCCTTTTGCGTCTGACCCCATTGCAAAAAAACTCGATGCTACCCTTGATATTTTGGCAAACATGACCCATTTAAGTTCTCACGAGCTTTTGGCGAGACTGGCTGGCACTGACTTGGCAGAGTTTTGTTATGCCCTGGTCATGTCCGAGGCGGATGAGAGCCAGGGGGGCGCATTGTTGCGCAATGAAATACCTGAATGTGTGCACAGGGTAAATCGGCGCCTGAGCACCGCCCGGGGGGACTATATAGCACTTACGGCAGATCGCTCGGGATTGGGCGCGCTGACAGAGCAGGAACGCACCGAGATCGTGTTGTTGACCAGACGTGGTCGCCACAAGCGTCCCGAATCCTGAAGGGTCCAGACAAAAAGGATGGATGAATGCTGTCAATGAATTTAGCTTTTCATCCTGGTGGTTTTTCTTATATAATATGCGGCTTTCCGCGAGTGCAGGATGGTTATGAGAGACGGTGAGAGTGTAGTGGACAATGAGTCTCAGCGGTCTGAGCTGAAGCGTCTGATCGCGCGCGGAAAAGAGCAGGGATACCTGACCTACGGGGAGATTAACGATCATCTGCCTGAAGAAGTTTTTGATCCTGAGCAGATGGAAAATGTCATTTCCATGATTAATGACATGGGCATCGAAGTTTTTGAAGAAGCGCCGGATGGCGATACTCTTCTGGATGGTGAAGGTAATGTCGGCGTGGCTGCCCAGGAAGCCGAAGAAGCTGCTGAGGAAGCCCTGGCTGTCGTCGAAGCGGATATTGGCCGTACCAGTGACCCGGTACGTATGTACATGCGTGAGATGGGCACGGTTGAGCTTTTAACCCGGGAAGGCGAAATTGAAATAGCCCGCCGCATTGAAGATGGTCTGATGCAGGTTTTGCGTGCGGTTTCCACCTGCCCGACCACCATCTCGCTGTTGCTGGATGCTGCTGATCGGGTTGAGCGCGGAGAAACGCGCCTGGATGAAGTGGTGGATGCATTTATTGATCCCAATGCTCTGGATGCAGAAGCTGTCAGTGAAGACGAAGAGTCTGTTTTGCTGGAAGGCGAAGAGCCTGAAGACACGGATGATGAAGATGAAGAAGGTGAAGAAGGCACTCTTGAAGCGGATAAGGGTCCCCAGCTGGAAGAAGCCCTGGAGCGCTTTGCCGTCATTCGCGAAGCCTATCTGAATCTGCTTGCCAGTCATGCCGAAGGTGAAATGCATGACGAAAGCTATCAGGAAAAAAGACGCGAGCTGGCAGAACGCTTTCTGGAAATCAAGCTGAATGGTCGCCAGATTGATGTGATGGCCGATGCCTTGCGGGCTTTAACTGACGGCGTGCGCCAATGTGAGCGTGAGCTCATGGAGATTTGTATTGAGCGGGCGCGTTTTCCCCGGAAGGAATTTGTGCGCAGTTATCCGGGTCATGAAAGTGATCTGGGCTGGATAGACCAACAGATTAATGGTGGCTTTACTTATAGCGCGCGGTTAGTGGAATATCGGGATGATATTCTCGCCATCATGAAGCGTCTGGCAGACATTGAAAAACGGGCGGGCTTGCCGGTTGCAGAAATCAAGGAAGCCAGCCGTTTGATGTCTATTGGTGAGGCAAAAGCCCGGCGGGCCAAAAAAGAAATGGTCGAAGCCAACCTGCGTCTGGTCATTTCCATTGCCAAGAAGTACACCAATCGTGGTCTGCAATTTCTGGATTTGATTCAGGAAGGCAATATCGGCTTGATGAAAGCGGTGGACAAGTTTGAATACCGGCGTGGCTACAAGTTTTCTACCTACGCTACATGGTGGATTAGACAGGCCATTACCCGCAGTATTGCCGATCAGGCGCGCACCATTCGTATTCCGGTGCACATGATTGAAACCATCAACAAGCTGAACCGGATTAGTCGGCAAATGCTGCAGGAAATGGGTCGTGAGCCATCACCGGAAGAGCTGGCAGAGCGCATGGAAATGCCCGAGGACAAGATTCGCAAGGTGCTGAAAATTGCCAAGGAACCGATTTCCATGGAAACTCCCATTGGTGACGACGAAGACTCCCATCTGGGTGACTTTATTGAAGATCGTAATGTCACAGCGCCGGCCGAATCAGCAGTCAACGCGGCTATTCGCGAGGTTGTCGAAGAACTTCTGGACAATGGTCTGACAGCCCGAGAGGCCAAAGTGTTGCGTATGCGCTTTGGAATCGGCATGAACACGGATCACACCCTTGAAGAAGTGGGTAAACAGTTTGATGTGACCCGTGAGCGTATCCGTCAGATTGAAGCCAAGGCGCTGCGGAAGCTGCGCCATCCTTCCCGCTCTGAGCGTTTAAAGAGTTTTGTGGACGGAGAAGTCACCATTCCTTCCTGAAGGGTAAATGTGGTAAAAATGCGGGCGCGAGAGCGATTTCGCGCCCTCTCTTCAGGGCCTGTAGCTCAGTTGGTTAGAGCAGGGGACTCATAATCCCTTGGTCCACGGTTCGAGTCCGTGCGGGCCCACCAATTAAATCAAGCAGTTATAAATTAGTCATTGACAATCCTCTACTCATCAGACGCAAATTCGGTACCATGCTGAATCTGTAACTAAGTCTTATTCTTACGACCACAGTTGTCAAAAAACCGGCAGGAACTTGAACGGGTGTGATTCGGATGCTTTCAGCATTTTGTTGAGTTTGCAGCGGTCTTGCGTTTTTCTGCGTACTGTATAAAAATACAGAATCCTATGTACACATTCTGGAGTCATGGCATGGATAAACTGACGCCGCGTCAGGCCGAGATTCTGGCCTGGATTCGCGCTCGGATGCTGGAAGACAATTTGCCACCCACGCGTGCGGAATTGATGAAAGCCTTTGACTTTCGTTCACCCAATGCGGCGGAAACCCATTTGCGCATGTTGGCGCGCAAAGGTTATCTGGAACTGCAAAATGGTACCGCACGGGGGATTCGCCTGCACGAAGATTTGGGCGCGACCATGGGCTTGCCTTTGGTGGGTCGGGTAGCCGCCGGGCAACCGATGCTGGCTGAGGAGTTTCGCGAGGGGCAGTTGCCGGTGGACCCTAAACTATTTTCGCCGGGGGCTGATTATTTGTTGAGGGTGCAGGGTATGAGTATGCGCGATGCGGGTATTCTGGATGGCGATATTCTGGCGGTGCGCCATGAGGCTGGCTTTACGCCGCAAAATGGCCAGATTGTCGTGGCTCGAGTCAACGGAGAGGTTACGGTCAAGCGTTGGCAACGAAAGCAGGGCAAAGTCAGCCTGTTACCCGAAAATCCGGATTTTTCTCCCATTGAGGTGGACTTGTCCCGTGATGATTTGCTGATTGAAGGGCAGGTTGTAGGCCTGCTGCGGATTGGTAACCGCCTCTAAAAAATCCATTACTGGAACCATCTCCGGCGTTGAAGGTCTTCTTTCAAGAGCTTGCCGCGTGTATCAATGGTTTTTCGGTTCTTGTCGTTTCTGGTCTTGATGCGCTCAGCGGTTTACAATCATACGTTATCACTTTTTTCAGAATTTACAGGATTAACATTCATACATGGACAAATCATCTATCGCTCTGGCAGTGGGTCTTCTAATTATTGGCGGCTTAACGGGGGCAGTTATCGAACGCTTTGCCATTAATCCTGATTCCGCCACGAGCAGCAGTCCGTTGAGTCTGAATGGCGCCAAGAAGCTGCTGAATGATGTTACCCATGGCCAGGCCAGTGCTGAAAAGGTTTTTCCTGGGCCTGGTGGTTTGACGGGTATTGAAGTCAGTATGGAAGGTCATCCGACCATTGCTTATGCGACGGCAGATGGACAATATCTGGTGGCCGGACCGGTGCTCAATCAGCAAGGTCAGGATGCCGCCCATGCTGACATGATCAAGCTGGGGCTCATTCCCAAACCGGCATCGGCTGCGGTTTTGGCCGAAAAAGCCGCGCATGCAGACAGTTTTGTGCTGGGAAACAAGGGGCCGGAACTCACGGCTTTTGTGGACCCTAACTGCATTTACTGTCACAAGTTTTACGAAGAAGCCAAACCGCTTATTGCCGCAGGTAAATTGCGTGTCCGCTATGTGGTCGTGGCTTTCCTGAAGCCCAGCAGCGCCGGTAAAGCGGCGGCTATTTTGGGGGCCAGTGACCCTGCTACCGCCATGGCGGAAAATGAAAAAGGCTTTGATGAGGCAACGGAAGAGGGCGGTATTACTCCTGCTAAAAATCCTTCGCCCGCGACCCTGGCTGCGGTAGAAAACAATACCAAGCTGCTGAGTGAAAGCGGAGAAGTGGCGACCCCGACCCTTATTTACTGTAATGCCCAGAATCAGGCCGTTCTGGCACATGGTTTGGATCGCTCCAGTCTGGCCGATTTTGTTGATCATATCAGCAGCCTGGAAAATGGAGCTTGCCATTGATGATTGCTCAAGATAATAACGCGGTTATTCATCGCGAAGATTATCAGCCGCCCCTCTATCGGATTACCGAGGTCGCGCTGAATGTTCATCTGGACCCGGAAAATACCGAAGTGGAGGCCTGCCTGCATTTTCAGAGACTGGTTTCAGAGCCGGTAGCCGAGTTGCACCTGGACGGCGAATCCCTCGAATTGCTGAGTGTTTTACAAGATGGTCAGCCCCTGGCGGAAAATTTGTTTCGTTCTGATGCGACGGGTTTGACCCTGTTGAACCCAGAGCCGGAGTTTGTGTTGGAAACCCGGGTTCGGATTCACCCCGCTGCCAATTTGACCCTGTCCGGTTTGTATTTTGCCGGTGGACAGTTTTTGACGCAATGCGAGGCGGAGGGTTTCCGCCGGATTACCTATTATCTGGATCGTCCGGATTGTCTGGCCAAATTTACGGTGACTTTGCACGCTTCCCGAAAAACCTGTCCGGTGCTGCTGGCCAATGGCAACTGCATTGCCCAGGGAGATGAAGACAACAATTGGCATTGGGCGCGCTGGGAAGATCCTTATCCCAAGCCCGCGTACTTATTTGCCATGGTGGCCGGTGATCTGGCCGTACAGCGCGATGTTTTTGTGACGCAATCCGGTCGGTCGGTGACGCTGGAAATTTATGTGGCTGAAAGGGATCTTGGATCTTGCGATCAAGCCATGGAAAGCCTGAAGCGGGCCATGCGCTGGGATGAAGAGGTTTACGGGCGCGAATATGATCTGGATCGCTACATGATTGTGGCGACCGACAGCTTCAACATGGGCGCCATGGAAAACAAGGGCCTCAACATTTTCAACTCCAAATATGTGCTGGCCAGTCCTGAAACCGCCACCGATACGGATTATCAGGGCGTTGAATCGGTTATCGCCCATGAATATTTTCATAACTGGACGGGTAACCGGGTAACCTTGCGGGACTGGTTTCAACTGAGCCTCAAAGAAGGTTTGACGGTATTTCGGGATCAGGAATTCAGTGCCGACATGAACTCACGCGGGGTGCAACGGATTGGCGATGTGCGCCGCCTGCGCTCCGCCCAGTTTCCTGAAGATGCTGGCCCGCTGGCGCATCCGGTGCGTCCCGATGCCTATTCGGAAATTAATAATTTTTACACGGCGACGGTGTATGAAAAGGGCGCGGAACTGGTGCGTATGATCCACACCTTGCTGGGCAAGGAAGGCTTTCGGCGCGGCACGGATTTGTATTTTGAGCGACATGATGGTCATGCGGTGACCATTGAAGATTTTGTGGCAGCCATGGAAGAGGCCAACCACTACGATCTTTCCGGTTTTCGGCGTTGGTATTCCCAGGCCGGAACACCACAAGTAAAGGCAGAAGGAAGTTATGATCCCGCGAGTCGTTCCTACACGCTGACCTTGCAGCAGTCCACTCCCGCCACGCCCGGACAGTCAAACAAGGAGCCGGTACCTGTTCCGGTGCGTATGGCTTTGCTGAACACCCGGGGAGATAAAGCGGTTCTGGATAAAACAGGCGCAACCGAAAAAGTAATTTTATTGGAGCAGGCCAGTCAAAGCTGGACTTTTGAGGGCTTGCCCGATCCGGTAATCCCCTCCCTGTTGCGGGGTTTTTCCGCGCCGGTGCGGCTGGATATTGCTCTCGATGATCAGGCCCGCAGTTTTCTGGCCGGTGTCGATGATGACCCTTTCAATCGCTGGGAGAGCACCCAGGAGTTGGCCCTCAAATCTTTGCTGGAAGGGGTAGAAAATCATAAGAAACTTGAGGTGTTGCCTGCTGCCCTCAAGCAGGCGCTGTCTGCCACATTGAAACAAAGCCAGATGGACCCGGCTTTTCGCGCGGAGTTGCTGACTTTGCCCAGTGAGGATTATATCGGTGAAAAGATGCAGGTCATTGCGGTGGATGCCATTCATCAAGCGCGGGAGACCCTGCTCGATACAATTGGTGCACATTTTCATGATGAATGGTTAGGTCTTTATCAAGATCTTGCCGGCGCTTATGAGCGGGAAGGGGCTTCCATTGGTCGTCGCCGTCTTCGTAACATGGCATTGAGTTATCTGATTCATAGTGACCACAGTCGTCACGAGGACATGACCCTGCATGCGCGTCAGCAATATGTGCAGGCCGATAACATGACAGACCGTCTGGCGGCTTTTCAATTGCTGGTGCAGCATCCCAAACATGATGCTGAAGACATCCTTCTGGATTTTTATCAGAAATGGCAGGATTATCCGCTGGTAATCGACAAATGGTTCGCTATTCAGGCCATGGCACCGCGTCCCGATACCTTGCGTCATGTGCAGCATCTTTTGGTGCATCCGGCTTTTGACTGGAAAGTGCCCAATAGGGTGCGTGCGGTGTTGGGTGCTTTTTCCATGAATCCGACCTTATTTCATGCGGCTGATGGATCAGGTTATGCTTTTTTTGCCGAGCAAATCCGTAGGCTGGATGATATCAACCCGCAAACCGCCGCTCGCCTGGCCACACCACTCAGCCGTTGGCAACGTTATGACAAGGTCCGCCAGCAAGGCATGATGAATGCCCTGCAACTGTTGGCAGCAAAAACCAACCTGTCCCGCGATCTGGCCGAGGTCATCCAGCGGTCGTATCCTACCGCTTAGCTATCCCATGGCCGGGCCGTGGATTCCAGTCTCAACCAGAATTTCTGGAATTTTTTACGCTGTCGGGCCTCGCGGCCCTGCAGGAACCCCAATAACGCGCCTGCCTGAAAAGCCACACCTGCTTTAAGATTGTTGGTCAGGGGATTCAGATATTGGCCTGCCATGTCCGCATCGTGGATTTCTCCAGCAATACCCTGCAGAGTCGCCAGTAATTTCAGTAATGCTTTGCTATCTTTTCCGGGCCATAGCGGCGCCAGGGTGATCATCACATAACGGGTATTTTTGATACGGATACGCAGGCTGTGTAAGGCTTCGGGATGATCCAGCAGCATTTTGCCGGCAGCCATCAGTTTGCGGTCTTCGCGATGTAATTGGGTTTCGCTGAAATCCTGCAGGTTTTTGGCGTGGGTCAATGGATGTCGCATTAAACTGGCCCAGAGTTTGAGCAGGATGGCGACCAACTGCGGTAATTGTTCGGCTTGCTGAGGTGCTTGCGCGGATAAAATGCCCTGCAAGGGGGCGGGGTCCAGGGTCATGGTCGCGGCAATTTCGGTCCAGTATCCCAGCAGGGCTTCATAATCACGTTTTTGATTTTGCTGGTGAAACCATTCCTGAAGCGCGAGGCGGAAGGGTTGCAATAGATTGTCCGGGTCGAGCGCACGGCAAAAGCGCAAGGTTGCTCTGAGGCTGCGCACACTTTTGCGCAGGTCGTGAAAACTCTCCGGAGAAGTTTTAGCCCAGTGTTTGCGTGTGTCGTGAATAATTTGCTGGAGTTGCCAGGTTAGTATCTGGCTGAATGCGGTGCCGGCATTTTCCCGGCGGTGCAGGGGCCATGCCGTGTCGCGCGGTTTTTCATCGGAAACCAGTCCGGCCAGGCGCAAACCGCGAAACAATTTGCTTTCCTGGTCGGGAATCAGAGGAAGATCCTGACAGAGGGATGCGCCCATTTCGAGTACTGCTGCTGCATTCCCTTTGGCGAGTTCCAACTCCACCTCGCGGATAGATTCGCTCTGGCCTCTGGCCAGAATTTCCCCGCGATCAAGCGCTACAATGATTTCACTGCCATCGGTATGGGTAACCCTGCTCTCGTGGCGTTCGAAACGGGTTTCCAGGATGACCTGCAAGTCCAGTTCCGTGAAGGGTGCAAGCATGGCGGCGGCTTCACTATCGGTGAAGACGCTCAGGTCGGGCTGGTTACTAGCGACCGGAACATTCCACTCCGGACGTTGGTGCAGCCCGCCCGCTGATTGACCGCCGGCCTTGAGTGTGGCTATCCAGGCATCTTCTTCGCGGCGAACGCGGTAAGCCAGACGCGCACGTTGCAGGGCGCCATCACGACTATCAAAATAAAACGCATGAAGCTGAAGCGGAGGTTCTTTGCTGATGGCCAGTAGAGGATGTTCGGCAATACGTTTCCAGACTGGAGCCGTATCGTCCATAATCTGTAATTTAAGTTCCTCTTCCACCACCATCCTCCATGACAAAATTCAGTATGCGTACCCATTGCGGTAATTCATTGCGATTTTCTGCGGCACGCAGGTCGGCAATTCCAGCACCACATTGGGCGGCACGGACGTAAATCTGACTATCCCGCAAGGTCGCCACCACGGACAGATTCCATTCACTCAGGACACTTTGCAGATGCTGGGCACCCCGGGTACGTGCATTTACCCGATTGGCAATCACCCCCATCCGCACTTTACCTTTACGGTAGCGCTTGATTTCTTCAAGTTTTTGCAGAAAAAGCTGGCTGGCATCCAGATCAAAAAGAGAGGGACCGATGGGGACCAGCAGAACTTCTACTTCACCCAGCATGTCTTCAAGGCGTTTCTTTTTGAGCCCTGCAGGGGCATCCATGACCACATAGTCACTGGTGGGATAATCACGGAAGTCGCGTTCGGCATCTTCCACCACATTCAGCTTGGGGAGCAGGGGCGAGCGGCGCTTGACCCAGTGGGAAGACGACTGTTGGGGGTCCAGATCGGCAAGGAGAACCGTACCACGCAGCGCCAGAAGGCTGGCCAGATTGGTGGCTACAGTGGTTTTGCCTGCACCTCCCTTGCTGTTGAGGACCAGCGTTCTAATCATGCCTGGTATTCCTATCTAGCCATGTTGACTGCTGCGATCATAGTGCCGCAGCAGGATCTCCTGGGCGGATTGACAGTCATCTTCCGGGCTTCGGCGCAGTTGTTCATAGCTGCCGTCCGCCTTCATGAGCCAGGCGTTGCAGTCATCCTGCAGATAAAGCTGCAGGGTTTCCTCGAGAACCCGGGCGCGGAGGTCCGGGTCCTGTATTGGAACGGCAACCTCCAGGCGTCTAAACAGGTTGCGTCCCATCCAGTCCGCGCTGGAAATCCACAGCTTGGGATGCCGTCCGTTGCCGAAATAATAAACCCGGCTGTGTTCCAGAAAACGACCGACAATGGAGCGCACCCGAATATGCTCGGAAACGCCGGCAATGCCAGGACGCAGGGCGCAGGCACCGCGCACTACCAGATCAATTTCGACGCCCGCCTGAGAGGCCCGGTACAGGGCACGAATCAACTCCGGCTCCACCAGCGCGTTTACCCGTGCCAGAATACGTCCTTCGCTACCCCTGCGGGTTTCTGCTTCAATGGCCTGAATGAGCGCGTTGAACAGCGTAAAGGGGCTTTGCAGCAGGCGCCGCAACTGGGGCACCCTGCCCATGCCGGTGATGTGCATGAACAGATCATTCATGTCGGCGGTAATATCTGAATCGGCGGTCAACAGGCTCAGGTCTGTATAAATCCGGGCGTTGCGGGGGTGGTAGTTGCCTGTGCCGAGATGTCCGTAAAGGCGGATACCTTCATCCTCGCGGCGCAATATCAGAATCATTTTGGCATGGACTTTGTGGTTGACGACCCCGTACACGACCTGTACGCCCACTTCTTCCAGACGCTCGGCCATGCGGATGTTGTTGGCTTCATCAAAGCGTGCCTTGAGTTCAACCACGGCTGTGACCTGCTTGCCCGCCAGAGCCGCCTCAATCAGCGCATCAATAAGGGGCGAGTCAGGGGTGGTACGATACAGGGTCTGTTTGATGCCGATGACCTGGGGATCACTCGCCGCCTGACGCAGAAAATCAAGCACCGGATTAAAGCTCTGGTAAGGGTGATGCAGCAAAATAGGTGCTTCACGCAGGCGCGCAAAAATATTTTCCGGCCGGGAACAGACGCTGGGTAGTCCCGGTACGAAAGGGGGAAAAAGCAGGTCCTGGCGCGGCACCATGTCAATAATGGCCGCCAGCCTGGACAGGTTCACCGGCCCGGCCAGTGAATAGAGATTGTCATCCACCAGTTCAAAGTGTTTGAGCAGATAATCGACGACTTCGCGAGGACAATTATTGGCGACTTCCAGGCGTACAGCTTCTCCGAAAGGACGCATGGGCAGTTCGTCTACTAATGCGTCCAGGAGGTTATCCACTTCTTCCTCATCCACAAACAGTTCGCTGTTACGGGTGACCCTGAACTGATAAAAACCGAGAATTTTCAGGCCGGGAAACAGTGCGGTGACGTGTTCGTGAATGACGGAGGAAAGAAACACAAAATCACTGGGACCCGCCAGATGGGGAGGGATCTGGATGATTCGGGGAAGAATCCTGGGGGCCTGAACGATGGCAATGGGACTGCGTCGTCCATAAGCATCCTGTCCTTCCAGAACAATGGCAAAATTCAGACCTTTGTTTTGCACTTTCGGAAAGGGATGTGCCGGGTCCAGGCTGAGAGGGGTCAACAAGGGCATGACTTCAGTCTGAAAATAATTGCTGATCCAGCGCTTTTGTGCAGCGCGCCATTCCTTACGGCGCAGCAGCCTAATGCCTTCTTTGGCCAGAGCCGGGAGCAGACGCTGGTTCAGGCAGAGATATTGTTCCTGAATGATTTCATGGGCCATTTGTGCAACGGCGGCAATTTCCCGATCCGGACCCAGCATGTCAGGCCCCAAGGGTCCGGCACCAAATTTGCGCCTTTGCAGTAATCCGGCCATGCGTACTTCAAAAAATTCATCGAGATTGCTGGAAACAATGGTCAGAAAGCGCAAGCGCTCCAGTAAGGGCACGCGGGGATCATCGGCCAGCGCCAGTACGCGTTGGTTAAAAGCGAGAATACTCAGATCACGATTGAAGTAGAGCTCTGCATTATCCAGAGAGACCGGATTTTCTGCGGATTCTGACTGCTCGCTTTCAGTCATGGCGTTGGCGCACTCTTTGTTCGGCGGCCGTCATGGTGTTTTGCAGGAGGGTGGCTACGGTCATGGGCCCGACCCCGCCGGGAACCGGGGTAATCCAGGCTGCCCTTTTTTCGGCTTCGGCAAAGTCTACATCGCCGGTCAGGCGACCATCAGGTAAGCGATTGATCCCGACATCAATGACCACAGCACCGTCGCGAACCCACTGACCAGAAATCAAACCCGGCTTGCCAGCGGCAGCAATCAGGAGTTCTGCCCGCTCCACATGGGCCTGAAGGTTGCGGGTAAAGCGATGACAGACCGTGACGGTGGCTCCAGCCAGTAAGAGCTCCATAGCCATGGGCCGTCCGACAATGTTGGACGCACCAACAATCACCGCTTCCTTGCCGCGAACATCCAGGTCAATTTCATCAAGCAGGGTCATGATCCCGGCTGGTGTGCAGGAACGCAGCAGGGGCGCGCGGAGGGCGAGACGCCCGACGTTGTAGGGATGAAAGCCATCCACATCTTTTTCAACGGCTATGGCTTCAATGATGACTTCAGGGTCAAACTGGGGGGGGAGGGGTAATTGCACGAGAATGCCATCGATGCTGTCGTCAGCATTTAACTCGGCTATTTTCTGGAGTAATTGTTCAGGACTGCTTGCGGCCGGGAGATTTACCGCCAGAGAATGGATACCCACGCTTTTGCAGGTGTCGCGTTTTTTCTGGACATACACTTCGGAGGCCGGATTGTTGCCTACCAGCACCACTGCCAGGCCTGGGGGCCGACCATGGTTTTTGAGAAAAGCCCTACTTTTTTCGGCGGTTTCTGCCTGCAGTTTTTTGGCAATGGCCTTGCCATCAATACGTTGCGCAGTCATTGCTTCCCCTGCGCAGAAGCTGAATGGCCTGGGGAAACCCTCTTTATCATGAAATTAACCTTATGAATAAGCTGCGTCGTTTTAAATACTCTAATATCCCAACATTCTTCTGTTCCCTCGATTTTTTGTCAAGTAAAAACCGGACGCAGGCCCTCCCGGCCACCCGCCGTGCTCAGGTGACCAGTATCCGGTCTGCTCCCTTAGAAGACCCGCTTCAGGAAGCAGGCACAGACGGGGTTTCGCCCCCACGCAAATCTTTGGCCAGCACCATATACATGGCAGGTACCACGAATAGCGAGAATAGCGCGCCAATGCCCAAGCCGGTGAAAATGACCAGGCCCATCTGGAAACGACTGACGGCACCGGGTCCATTCATGAGGAGCAGGGGGAGAACCCCGAGTACCATGGCTCCGGTGGTCATCAGAATCGGACGCAGACGAATACTCGACGCCTTTTCCACCGCATCGCGTTTGCCCAAGCCTTCATGACGCTGGATTTCATTGGCAAACTGCACAATCAGAATACCCTGCTTGGCAATCAAACCGATCAGGGTGATCAGCCCCACCTCCGTGTAAATATTGATGGAGGCCAGGCCCAGGCTGACAAATATCAGTGCACCACTGATGGACATGGGAACGGTGATCAGCACAATCAAGGGGTCCCGGAAACTTTCAAACTGAGCCGCCAACAGCAGGTAAATCAGGATGATAGCCAGTGCAAAAGTGGTCAGCAATCCACCACTTTCCTGCATGTACTCGCGCGACTGGCTGGCGTAATTGACCGAAAAGTCCTTGGGCATGATTTTTTCAGCCGTGCTCCGGAAGAAGTTCAGAGACTGTCCCATGGTTACTCCCGGCTTGGGAACCGCCTGAATGGTGACCGAGTTAAGCTGTTGAAACTGCGGCAGGAACTGCGGTTCAACCTTGGTTTCGATGGATACGACTGTTGACAGGGGCACCATTTGACCCGTTGCCGTGGCAATATAATAGTCCTTGAGGGCCTCCGGGTCCGTACGGAACTTGTCCGGCACCTGGGGAATAACCTTGTAGCTGCGTCCCTCCATGTCAAAGCGGTTGACATAGTTGCCGCCCAGCAAAGGTTGCAGATCCTGGGCAATTTCCGCCATGGTCAAACCCAGATTGGCGGCAATATTGCGATGGATTTTCAGCACCAGTTCCGGATTGTCAATGCGCAGGTCCTTGGTCACATAGAAGAACATGCCACTCTGGTAAGCCTTGGCTATGACCTGATCAGCTACCTGATCGATTTTGTCGTAACTGCCGGGACTCTGCAGAACAAATTGTACCGGCAGGCCGCCTGCAGATCCGGGTAATGGTGGCGGCAAGAAAGAGGCCACCTGCAGCCCTGGCACGCTTTGCAATTGCTGCTGCAATTTGGGCTGAATCTGCATGGCTGTAACCGAACGATCAGACCAGTTGGTTAAACGCATGCCTGCAAAAAGGCTATTGGTTCCACCACCACTGCCGACGGAAATTCCAGTGACCATGAAGGTCGCCTTTTTTTCCGGATACTTATTGAACACCTTCAAAATCTGCTTGCCGTAGTGAGCCAGCCGGTCCGGGGTGATAGTTGGACCACCAGTGCCGGCATTGAAAATAATGCCCTGATCTTCCTGTGGCGCCAGTTCCGATTTGGAAGTGGCGAACAGGAAGTAAATGCTGCCGAAAACGACTATGGCAAAGAGCATGACTACGGGCACAAAATTCAGGACACCGTGCAGAAGTCGATCATAAAAACCTCTTAAACCGACAAAGCGCTGATCGATGAAGTGTTCAAAGCCGTGTTCCTTGGTGGGCTTCAAGACCTTGCTGGAGAGCATGGGCGACAGCGTCAAAGCCACAATCATGGAGATCAGCACCGCTGCTACCAGGGTAAAGGCAAATTCTCCAAACAGACTGCCGGTCAGTCCACCCATAAAGCCAATCGGCGCAAACACCGCAATCAATGTGGTGGACATGACGATAATGGGACCACCCAGTTCGCGCCCGGTCAGCAAGGCGGCATCAAAAGGGCTTTTGCCTTCATCAATATGCCGATGCACGTTTTCTACAACGATAATGGCGTCATCCACCACCAGCCCAATGGCCAGCACCACTGCCAGCAGAGTCAGCAGATTGATGGTGAAGCCCAATGACCACATGATCAGGCCCGCACCGACAATGGACAGCGGTATGGCTACAGCTGGTATGACCACCGCCCGGAACGAACCCAGGAAGAGGAAGATAACCAGCACGACCACCGCCAGGGTGATCCCAATAGTCATCATTACTTCATCAATGGAGGCCTGAATAAAGGTGCTGGCATCATAAGGAATCGCCGCATGCATGCCGGGTGGCAGGCTCTTTTCAAGCTTTGCCAGCGAGCTTTTTACCCCTGCAGCTACATCCAGAGAATTGGCAGAGGGAGATTCCTGAATGCCGATAAATGCTGCCGGTTTGCCGTCAAAAAATGCCTGGGAGTCATAATTCTGGGCACCAAGCTCAACATGGGCGACATCTTTCAGGCGAATCAGGGTGTTGCCCGACTGTTTGATGACTAGGTCACGGAATTCACTGACATTGTGCAGGCTGGTAGTGGCCACAATGGTGTTTTGTACGGTTTTGCCCCGGGTCCGCCCCACGGCCGAGATGAAGTCATTGGCTGTCAACGCTTGAGAAACCTGGGCAGCGGTCACATTAAGTGCGGCCATTTTCTGCGGGTTCAGCCAGACGCGCATGGCATAGGTATTCCCGTTGCCAGCACCAGGGGGCAAAATCTGGGCCTCACCAACACCATGTACCGAGGCAAGACGCGGTTGCGCCACGCGCAGCAAATAATCAGTAATTTGTTGCTGGCTGAGTTGATTTCCGTAAAAAGCGATATACATCAAATCTGTTGTATCGCCCACTGTGACGTTGATCACGGGCAACTGGCTACCCGTGGGCAACTGATCAGTCACCTGCTGGACTTTAGACTGAATGTTGGCCACTGCGGCACTGGGGCTGTAATTCAGCTTCATGTACACCGTAATGGTGGAGGACCCCTCCGCACTGTTGGAGGTCATGTAGTTGATGTCAGGAGCGCTGGCAATGACCTTTTCAAGACGTGCGGTAATAAAGCCCTGCACGGTGCTGGGACTGGCACCGGGGTAAGCCGTGGTAACGGTGACGACGGTGTTGACCAGGGCCGGATATTCGCGGACGGTCATCATGGTGTAGGCGTGCAGACCCAGCAGGAAAATTACCAGACTCAACGCCGTGGCGAGTACCGGGCGACGAACAAAAATATCCGTAAATTTCATGAGCTAGCCTTACGCGTTGTGGCTGATGGTAACAAGGCTGCCATTGACCAGTTTGACCTGACCGGCGGTAACGATTCTGTCGCCTTGCTTCAATCCAGAGAGTATTTCCACCATGCCGTCGCGCTGCTTGCCGGGTTTGATGACCTGTTGCACGGCGGTTTCCTGGGTTTTGCCATCCTTTTTCTCTTTATGAATGACGTAAACATAATCGCCAAAGGTGTTATAGGAAATGGCAGATACTGGAATGACCAGGACTTTTTCAGTGGTATCGCGCACCACCGTCAACTCCCCGAACAGTCCTGGCCGGAGCTGATTTTTGGGATTATCGATGGTGGCTTGTACTTCTATCTGCCGGGTAGTGCTGTTGACGGCAGAACCCAGAGCCGTCACTTTTCCGGAAAAGGTTTGACCGGGCAGAGCGTCGGTTTGGATCTGCACCGGAGTCCCGGCCTGAATATTCTGGAGATCGCTTTGCGGCAACGTGAAGTTGGCGTAGAGCGGGCTCCAGGACTGCAGGTCCACTATTTTGGTGCCGGGAGTCAGATACTGACCCACATTCACCTGGCGGATGCCGAGATAACCACTGAAGGGCGCGCTAATGGTCAGTTTGTTCAGCGTCGCCTGAATATCCTTGATGGCAGCCTGATCCGTCTGATAGGTCGCCTGGGCTGAATCCAGCTGGGCCTGGCTGGCGGCCTTGGTGGCGATTAACTCTTTGGTACGCTGCAAATTGCTGGAAGCCAGTCGCAGTTGCGCCTGGTCACTGGCCAGTTGGGCCAATTGCGTAGAATTGTCAATCTGCACCAGCGGCGTCCCTGCCTGCACATACTGACCGGAGTGAAAATGAATCGCGGTCACATTGCCAGCAATTTGTGGAGAGACCTCCACACCCTGAACGGCTGCCAGCGAGGCAACGGCGCGCAGTTGCGGGTGCCAGTGGGCAATTTCTGCTGTTGCGGCACTCACGGTGACTACCGGCTTGGGCATGTGCGCCATCGCTTCGGCAATTTTGCTGTTGACGAAGGCTTTAAACCCAAAAATTCCGCCAAAAACAATCAGCAGGCCAATAATGACAATCACAAATGCTTTTTTCATATTTCAGTCTCCGCAGAGGATGGCTGCGATCAATAAAAAGGTTTAAGAATGGGTAGGCGTAGTCGTTGACTTCTGATCCGGCTTGTTCCACCAGCCACCCCCCAAAGCCACGAGTAATGCGGCACTATCCTGATAACGCTGGGATTGAGCCTTGATCTCGGCAATTTTGGCGGTGTTGTACTGGACTTCAGCCGTCAGCAGGGTCAGATAATCACTGGCACCGGCGCGGTAACTGGCCTGCGCCAGTTTAAGTGCTTCCCGGGAAGCGGACAGCGCCTCACGCTGGGCGGCGAGGGCCTGGGCATCATGCTCCACCGCCCGCAACCCGTTGGCCACCTGATCAAAAGCATTGAGCACGGTGCTGCGGTAGTTGGCGTAGAGTGCGTCATAGGCAGCATGTGCCTCGGCTTTCTGGGCTTCCAGTTTGCCACCTTCAAACAAAGGCTGGGACATGGACCCGACCAGGCTCCAGATGCTGCTGACGGGGTCAAAAAATATGTTGGGGTTGCTGGCGGCATTGCCGAATGCGGCCGTCAGCTTGACGGTCGGATAAAACTGCGCGCGCGCTTCCCCTATCTGCGCATTTGCCGCTTTCATCTGGGCCATTACGGCGCGGATATCCGGTCTTTGCTGGAGGAGTTGCGACGGTAAGCTGACGGGCAGTTTTTCCGGCAGTTTCAGATCGGTCAGCGTAAAATTCTGGCGTTTGGCATTCGCAGGAAATGCCCCAACGAGAATGGCGAGTTCATGGCGATAGACGGCCAATTGCTGTTCCAGCGGCGGCAGGGTGGCGGCTTCACTGGCCATCTGACTTTTTTGGGTCATGACCGTGCTGTAGTCGATGGCACCGGCACGATACTGATTTTCGGTCAGTTCCAGCAGCTTTTTTTCGTGGGCGATGATGGCCCTGGTAGCCTGGATTTGTTCTGCGGTAGCCGCTTCATCAATGGCGGTGGTGACAATATTGCCGGTCAGGGTCAGTTTCGCGGCTTCCAACTGCCACTGTTGGTATTTCACCAACTCTTCGCTGTTGCGATAGACCAGGCGATTAACACCAAAAATGTCAGGGTAATAAGACACCCCCAGCGACCCGTTGATCAATGAGTAATGGATACCCCCACTGCCACCAAAAGTGGCGGCCGTGCTTTTGCTGCGATTGGCCTGCAGGGTGCCAGTTACCTGCGGATAAAAAATGCTGGCATTGGCACGCGCTGTGGCTTGTGCTTCACGCATTTGGGCCTGGGCAGCCGCAATGGTCGGACTGTTTTTCAGGCCCACGCTGATGAGGGTATCCAGAGCTTTGGAGTGGAACAGTTTCCACCATTGTTCATGTAGCTCGGTGCCATACTGGATTTCCTGCGCTGCTCCGGCCATACCGCCGGGCGTAACGGTTTTTACCGGACTTTTGCCCGCCGTATAAGCCATTTTGTCGGAAGGCGCGGGCGGCACCCGTAGCTTGGGTTCAAAGCTACAAGCTGCCAGACTGCTGGCAACACCTAGGGCCAAGAGGGCCGCAACGGGTTTGGGTAGTGGTTTGTGCACTAAAAATTACCTCTCAGAGGTCTGAACCGACCGGTCAGTATAATGGCTATTATTGGCAATTCTGTCAAACTCGGGCCTGTTCAAGCTATAGAACCATGACGGGCATCCTCTACGGTCACCCCTGTCCAGTCATTCAAGCTAAATTGTCGCATGAATATAGAGAGTTACAAAATGCTACAGTACGCTTGATTCTTGTAGAATTTCACCCCATATTAACTGTGCAACAATTTTTATTGGGGGAGCGAATGAATAAAAAATTTTTGGGAACAAGCATCCTGCTTGTCAGTTTAGTCACGGCACCATTAGCATGGGCCGAACCTTCTGTCACTCAGGTGACGCAAGCCATTCACAGTGGTCATCTGGACCAGGCACAAAGCATGATGCAGGAAGTGCTGACTACGCATCCTAATTCTGCGGAGGCGCAATACCTGGAGTCGAGAATTCTCGCACGTCAGGGCAAATGGTCAGAAGCTGCAGCGGCCCTGCAGAAATCTGAACAACTGGCTCCGACCATGCCTTTCGTCAAGCCGGAAGTCTTGCAGAAATTCAAAAAATCCGTGCAGAGTCATAGCAAGGCTGTGACCAGGCCGGCGGCTGAAAAAAAGAGTCCCTGGGGCTCCGCTTTGGTCTTTTTTCTGGGCCTGATTGTGTTGATTGTGGCGATCTCCATGTTTTTACGGCGGCGCCGGCAGAGTGCACAACTGATGTATCGGGGTGGGCCGACCCCAGGGCCGTTTGGCAGCATGAATGGTGGCTATGGACCTAATGGTCCGGGATATCCTGGTGGTCCGATGGGGGGAATGCCCCAACAGGGTGGTGGCTTGGGTTCTAATCTCGCATCGGGAATTGCTACCGGTGTCGGAGTGGGTGCCGGGCTGGCTGCCGGACAGGCGCTTGCCGGAAGTTTGTTCGGTGGTCACGAAGCTGCCGGAACACAAGCCAATGCATCAGGCAATGACGATCTAGGCCTGACCGATGATTCCTGGGGTAATGACCAGCTAGCCAGTAATGATGATTTCGGGATGGATGATGGCGGCGATGGCTGGGGCTGACCTTTTGTTATTTGCTTAAAAAGAAAGGGCGAATGGATAAGTCGCCCTTTTTGCTTCCTGGCTGGTCGGACCTGCTGTAATGCATCCATCCTGATTGTCGATGCCTGATCTCAGGGGAGCGCATATCCCCGGCGGCGCAACACTTCGGAAATGGTCAGCAGCGGCATTCCCATCAGGGCGTTGGGGTCTGCGCCTTCCATTTTTTCCAGCAGACTGATCCCCAGACCTTCAGAACGTAAACTTCCGGCACAGTCGAGGGGCTGATCTTTTTCAATATAGCGACGGATATCCTTCGGGCTTAGTGCGCGTAAGGTTAGAGAGTAGGGTACGATGAACTGCTCCGCGCCGCTGGCATCCGCTATGGCAATACCATTGAGATATTCGACCCGACGACCTTGCATCCATTGCAGTTGCTCTTCGGCCCTGGCAACGGATTCTGGCTTTCCCAGAACCCGACCTGCACAGTAAGCCATTTGATCAGCGCCGATAACCAATGCTTCGGGGTGGCTGGCTAATACGGCTTGCGCCTTGGCCAGAGCCAGACGCGCCACAAGCTGTTCCGGGGTTTCATCCGGAAGTGGGCTTTCATCAACCTGGGAAGCTACGCAGCGAAAGGGAATTTGCAGACGCTGCAGCAATGCCTTTCGATACGGGCTGGTGGAGGCCAGAATCAGTTCAGGTAGCAACATGAAAAGTTTTTTCAGCCTGTATTGCGTTGTCCGGCGGCGATGGCGTTGATGGTGCGCAGCAGGGGATCCAGCCATATTTCCCGGAATTCCGGCGGTGCATCATCATTGCGGTAACGGCGGAGCAGGGCGAGCTGAATATGATTCAGGGGTTCCATGTATACGTTACGACGCTGCAAAGAAAAAGCGAGGCCAGGATTATCGGAAAGCAGTTGCTCGGTTCCAGCCATGGCCAGCATTTCTCCAAGACTCAGTTCAAACTCCTGGCGGATTTTCTGGAAAACCGACTTGGCGAGCTCCTGATCAAGTGGTAAGCCGGCATATTCTCCCGCCAGCGCCATGTCGGTTTTAGCCATAGCCATGCTGACGTTGCCCATCAGTGCACGGAAAAAAGGCCAGTGCTGATACATGTCCTGAAGAATTTCTAGCCGTTCGGGTTTTTCCACCCGCCATTGGGCAATAGCAGAACCCAGCCCGAACCAGGCCGGGAGAATATGGCGGGACTGTGCCCAGGCAAATATCCAGGGAATCGCCCGAATCGAGCTCATGGAACGGTCACTGCGCTGCCGGTGTGAGGGGCGTGAGCCAATGTTCATGTGCGCTATTTCATTCAGCGGGGTTGCTTCATAAAAATAATCCAGAAAACCCGGGGTGTTTTCCGTAAGGTCGCGATAGGCCTTTTCGCCCAAATGGGTGAGCTCCGTCATTACCTTGAGATAAGCCGGGTTGTCGGGAGTAACCGGACGGACCAGACCGATGCTGGCTTTGATGAGGCCGGCGGTGCCGACAGTCAACTCATATATGGCAGTTTCGAGATTGGCATATTTGAAGGACAGGACTTCACCCTGTTCGGTAATTTTGATTTGTCCACGAACCGTGTCCGGCGGTTGCGCCAGAATGGCTTCATAGGTGGGACCCCCACCGCGACCGACGCTGCCGCCACGGCCATGAAACACGCGAATTTGAATATTACGTTTGTCAGCTATGGCAGCCAGGCGCAGCTGGGCCTGATACAGCGACCAACTGGACGATAAAATGCCGCCATCCTTGCAGGAATCGGAGTATCCAAGCATGACCTCCTGGGTGTTTTCCTGGCTGCTGAGGATTTCGGTATAAACCGGGTTATCGAGCAGCGTGGACATGACAGCATCCATACGCTCCAGATCGTGAATGGTCTCAAACAGTGGGGTGACGGCAATTTCACTGTAAAGTCCCTGTCGAGACCAGCCTGCCAGCCCGAATTCCTTGGCCAGCACCAGTACTTCGAGGATATGACTGGCTTCGTGGGTCATGGAAATCACGTAATTTCCAAATCCGGAAGCGCTGATCTCGCGGCGAAGCTGGGCGATACAACGAAACATGGCGCAGGTTTCGGCAGCCAGCGGCGAAAGTTCAGGGTGGTGTTCAACTAACGGGCCGGGACGTTTGAGGGCTTCCGTCAGAGTTATCAGTCTGGCTTCTTCAGACATTTCAAGGTAACCAGCAAAACCCGGGACATCTGCGTACAGTTCTGAAATAGTTCGGGAATGCACGGTAGATTCCTGGCGAATATCGAGATTGGCCAGATGAAAACCGAAAGTCTGTACCAGCCAGACTATATCCTGAATATCATGATCAGCGATGTAATCATCATTGTGACCGCGCAAGGAGTCACGCACGAGGAGCAGGTCATCCAGAAAGGCTTCGGCTGATCCATAAGCCGGGCCAGCGGATTCATTCATGATCTGGCCGTTTTCCAGTTGTCTCAGGCGCAAATCCAGGCGGGTCATCATGTAGCGCAGCTTGCGGCGATAGGGTTCACTGGGAAAGCGTTGATCCACCCACTCGGCCAGTTCCGGAAAATCATCGGCGTCGCGTTCCAGAGAGGCGAGCAGAACCGGCGAAATGCCACAGAATCGGCTGGAATGACCTAACAGTTGATAAAGTCCGCTGAGCCGTTGCTGATATTCCTTGAGGACCTCGACGCTCTGGGTGCGCAAGGCCCAGCTGGTAATGGCGGCGGTGACGTTGGGATTGCCATCCCGATCTCCGCCAATCCATGAACCAAAACGAATAAACGCGGGAATGTCGATGTCATCGTTGGCAAATACCCGTCGCGCCGCCCGACGGGCGGCGCGATAGGTCATGGGTACGGCTTTGAACAGGCTGTCGCGAAAGAAGAATAAACCGTTCTCCACTTCATCCTGAACCTGGGGTTTGTTGGTCCGGACTTCTTCGGTTTCCCAGAGGATCTGGATTTGTGCCCGCAAATTGTCGATGACTTCTTTTTCTTCTTCATCGTTCAGGCTGGGGTCATCGAGTGTTTGGCTGACCACGAAAATGCGGCGCAGACCATGCAGCACCGTGCGCCGTTTGGATTCAGTAGGGTGTGCGGTAAAGACAGGTAAATAGCGGGTCTGATCGAGCAGGTACTGAATTTGGCCGGAGGTGATGCCCTGTTGCTGGAGGGAACGGAAAGTTTCTTCAAAGGATCCCGTCCACAGTCCGTAGCCCTTCTGTAAAAGGCGACGGCGTTGCAGATGCTGGGATTCTTCTTCGGCAATGTTGGCCAGACTGAAATAGGTGTTGAAGGCGCGAATCACCAGCACCAGATCATCCTGGGGTAAGGCGTCTATGAAACGGGCAAGGCGTTCCCGTAGGCGGGAATCTTCTTTTTTATGGAGGCGGATGTAGCCTTGGCGAAGCTGTTCCACGGCGTTGAACACCCGGGTTCCGGCCTGTTCGCGTAATACTTCACCAAGCAGATTACCCAGTAATTTCACGCGGCTACGGAGCGCCTTATCATCGATGGCCGTTTTATCCACTAATTGCTTCTCCTTGAATTTGTGAACCCTCCACTGTCAGGACCATCTGGATGACAGGCGGATTTTAATTCTAAGCTAATGGCAAGCAGGCTGCAGGTCAATCGTTCACGGCTGGATCGCTGGCCGCAGTGGCTTCAGTCCATCATCAATATGGATCAATTAGTGGACCTTATAAGCATGGCTTTCCCGTCTATTTTGAGCTAGTCTAAGTTCCATGCAGTGAAATCTGTCCCGCAGGCTTTTCACTACCCTAAAAGCGCCATGAAGCATAGTCAAGGAGATAAAAAATGGCCGGTCAACAAAAAGGACAAATTCTTCAGGATCCTTTTCTTAATTTGCTGCGTAAGGAACACGTTCCCGTCGCCATCTATCTAGTCAACGGGATCAAGTTGCAGGGATTTGTCGAATCCTTCGACCAGTTCGTTGTTTTGTTGCGGAATAATGTCAGCCAAATGATTTACAAACATGCCATTTCTACGGTGGTTCCCGGTCGTGATGTGCGCTTGCCTTTGCCTGAGGGCGAAGGTGAGGTGACGGCGACAGAAGAAGAGGCCTGATCCTGACCCATAGTGCAGTTGCAGTAGACGCGCCCCGTGAGCGGGTCCTTCTGGTCCATGTGATATTACATGGCGAAGTGGATCTTGACGACGGGGCCGAATTTTTTCATCTGGCTACCGACAGCGACGCGGATGTTCTCGAATTAATCCCTGTGACCCGCAATCGCCCTGATCCGGCAACTTTTATTGGCAGTGGCAAAGTGAAGGAACTGGCCGAAAAAGTGCGGGAAGTGGCAGCGGATCTGGTTTTGTTTGACCGATCGTTAAGTCCGGTGCAGGAGCGCAACCTGGAACGGGCCTTGCAGTGCCGGGTGATTGATCGGGTCGGGTTGATTCTGGATATTTTTGCGCGGCGTGCCCGTACACATGAGGGTAAATTACAGGTCGAGCTTGCTCAATTGACCCGCTTGCGGACGCGCCTGATTCGCGGCTGGACCCATCTGGAGCGGCAACGCGGAGGCATTGGCTTGCGTGGTCCGGGTGAAACACAGCTGGAGACAGACCGCCGCCTGATTGGAGATCGTATTCAGTCCCTGCGGCACAAGCTGGTCAAGGTAGCTGCCCATCGGGCGACCCAGCGCCGGGCCCGGCAGCGCGCTCCGTTGCCAACTGTGGCTTTGGTGGGCTATACCAATGCGGGTAAATCCACTTTGTTCAATGCCCTGACCGAGCGCAGTAATTATGCGGCAAATCGTTTGTTCGCGACGCTGGACCCGGCTATTGGCCGTTTGCAGGTTGCCGGGCAGGATGCGGTGTTGCTTGCGGATACGGTGGGCTTCATGCGTGACTTGCCGACGGATCTGATTGCTGCATTTCGGGCAACGCTGGAAGAGGTGAATCAGGCGCAATTGCTCTTGCATGTCGTCGATGGCAGCGCAGTGGATCGTGATACGCAAATGGCTGCAGTCGAATCTGTCCTTAAAGAAATTGCAGCGGATTCTCTGCCGGTGCTGGTGGTTTTCAACAAGGTCGACATGACGGGTGAAGCGAGTGGAGGGCTGTATGATGCTTCGGGAACATTGATTGCGGTGAATGTCAGTGCCCGGAGCGGTGCAGGTCTTGATGCGTTGCTGCAAGCTATTCTCGAACGGGTTGGTCGCTCTATTTTGCGCGTCGAGCTGCTGCTGAGTCCTGAGGAAGGCGCTTTGCGTGCCTGTTTGCATCGTCTGGCCAGTGTCATTGACGAAGATTTTGACGAGGAAGGTAAAACCCGGATGGTTTTTGATATTGATGATCTGGCATGGCGTCGTCTGCGCGCGCAAATGCGTGACAATGGTTGTCAGGCGCAGGACCCGACCTCTACAATACCCGAAATAATCAAGGAAGGAGATTGGTATGCCGTGGAGTGATCCGGGCGGAAACGGAAACAACAACAATAATAATAACAACCCCTGGGGACGGCGTCCCAACCCACAAAAGCCTGCTTTTGACATTCAGAAAATTACCCAGGAGTTGAAAAAACTGGGTGCTTTGTTGGGTTCCGGCAAAGGTCGGGGTTCTGGAGGTCCCAAGTGGGATCCGCGCTGGCTGCACCGTTTGCCCATTATTATTATTGGCATACTGATTTTATTCTGGATTGCATCGGGTATTTATATTGTCGGACCCAATGCGGAAGGCGTGGTGCTGCGTTTTGGCAAGGAAGTCGGCATTACCCAGCCGGGCCTTCATTATCACTTGCCCGTGCCTTTTGAAAGCGTTTCCTTACTCAGAACCGCCGAGAATCAGCGGATTGTTTTGGGTTACAGTGGCGCCGTGGATACCCTGAATCCAGGAATGATGCTGACGGCCAATGGTGACGTGGTGGATGTTCACTTTGCCGTGGATTACCGTATCAGCAATGCCAGTCATTACCTGTTTTCCAGCACCAATCCAGAGCAGTTGATTCGCTATGCGGCTTTGTCTGCCATGCGCAATGCCGTGGGGAAAAGCCAGTTGAAAGCCTTGATGCATGTGGATCAAAGCGCCATGGCCCAGCAGATCCAGCAAAGTAGCCAGAATCTGCTGACGGGATTACATGCTGGCGTGACGATCAACGCAGTGCAGATTCTCAGCATTCATCTTCCCAAATCGGTGCAGGCTTCCTACACCGACGTGATGACTGCCCGCGAGGATATGGCCCGATCCCGGCGTGAGGCGGAAGCCTATGCCAGCAGCATTATTCCCAAGGCCAAGGGTGAAGCCGCCACTATGGTGACAGCGGCCGAAGCCTACAAGTTGCAGGTGGTAGATCGTGCCAAGGGCGATGCTGCCCGCTTTACGGATTTGCTGCAGGCTTATCAGAAGAACCCCCAGGTGGTGAGTGAGCGTATGTATTTGCATACCATGCAGGATATTCTTGGCAGCACGCAAAAAGTCATTATGGATAGTCATGGAAAAGCAGTGATTTATTTGCATATGCCCGAAAAAACTGCCGCTCAGCCCAGTGCGAGCACACGCTCGGTAGCGTCGGCCACCGCTGCAGATCGCAGTACGGCTCCGGTCGCTAATACCGACAGTGCTGCCAGCCAACCGGTGCTGCCGGTTTCAGGAGCGCGCTCATGAAAAACTGGATATGGGCTGTACTGATTGTTTTTCTCGCGGTGCTGCTGCTGGCCTCTGCCAGTTTTTATACGGTCAATCAGTCACAAAATGCCTTGCTCATGCAATTTGGCAAGCAAATCAGTGTGCAGAAGGCCCCCGGTCTTTATTTGAAATGGCCGGTTTTGCAAAATGTGGAATATGTGGATAAACGCTTGCAAAATTACAGTCCGCAACCGGAGTCCTTTCTGACCCAGGACAAAAAGCCCTTACTGCTGAGTTATTTCGCTGAATGGCAGGTGGTGAATCCTGGAGTTTATTATGCGCGGCTGCATGATCAGGCGAATGCCCAGACCCAAATTGGCGATGTTCTGCGCGCGGCTTTGCGCAGTCAGATTGCGACGATGTCCATGGAGGCACTCATTGCTGCCCGGCAGCAGGAAATTTCCACCCCGGTCATGCAGGCGGCAGACCAGCACTTGTCAACTTTTGGCATCCGCCTGGTGGACTTGCGGATTTTGCAGGTAGGCTTGCCCCCGGAACTGCTGCAGGCAACTTACAAGCGCATGGAGGCGGAGCAAACTCAGCAGGCCAATACCTACCATTCCCAAGGTAAAGCTGATGCGGAGCAAATTCGTGCCAGCGCCGAGAAAGAAAAAACCAGCATTCTGGCTGATGCTTATCGTCAACAGGAGCAGATCAAGGGGCAGGGTGATGCCGAAGCGGCCTCCATTTACGGGGATGCTTATGGTAAGGATCCGAAATTTTTTGCCTTTTATCGCAGTCTTGAAGCGTATCGTCACGCTTTGAGTGATAAAACCGTGCTGGTACTCAACCCGGATTCTCCATTTTTCAAATATTTTCGGCATTCCTTGAATGAGGCGGGAAAATAATGCGCAGCGAAAACCATCCGACCTGGCTTTTGCCCAGCGGCTTCGAGGATGTTCTGCCCGCACGGACAGATGCTCTTGAACATTGTCGACGCAGTCTTCTGGATCGCTATGCGCTGTGGGGCTATCGTCAGGTAACGCCCCCTTTGGTGGAGCATCTGGAAAGTTTGCTTACCGGTAGTGGCGCTGACCTGGACCTGCAAACCTGGAAACTGTTGGATCAGGATAGTGGTCGTCTGGTAGGCCTGCGCTCGGATATGACTCCGCAGATGGCGCGCATTGACGCCCAGACTTCAGCCTCCGGAGAAATCCGCCGTCTGGCTTATGCCGGAACCGTATTGCGAGCGCGTCCTGACTTGCTGGGTGGTAGCCGCGCACCTTTTCAGGTGGGTGCTGAGTTGTTTGGCGTCGCAGGATCGGAAGGGGATCTCGAAGTGTTGTCCCTGATGGTGGAAAGTTTACGCCACTGCCAGGTCCCCAACCTCTTGCTGGATATTGGTCATGTCAGTATTCCCCGGGCCCTGGCAGATGCGGCCGGCCTTGCCACTACCCAGCGCAATGATTTGTTGCGGCATGTAGAACGCAAGGCCTGGCCGGATGTCCGGCACTGGCTGCAAATTCATGGCGCAGGACAAAGCCTTTGTGCTGATTTTGATGCCCTGGCCCGTTTGCAAGGGGATCATGATGTATTGAGTCGTGCGCGACAGCAGTTGGGTCATCACCCGGCCATTTGCAAGGCCCTGGATGATCTCCATTTTGTTTGGGAAGCACTGCGCCTGCGCTACCCGGATCTAGACATTCAATGTGATCTTTCGGAAATTCGTGGTCATCTCTACCATACTGGTCTGCTGTTCTCTTTATTCGGGCCGCAACGTGGAGAAGCATTGGCTCGTGGTGGACGCTATGATGATATCGGTGCGGCATTTGGACGGCGTCGCCCGGCAACCGGTTTCAGTCTGGACCTGAAACCTCTGCTGCGGGATCTTCCAGAATCGCGCAGGAACCAACGTATCTGGGCGCCTGCCGGCAGTGATCAGGCTTTATGGAAGGCTATTGCCGAGCAACGTCAGCAGGGGCATGTGGTGGCGCAAGACTTTCTGGCGGGTGAATTGCCGGATGAAGTGCAGTTGAAAAACCGGGGTTTTGATGCCCTCCTGGAGCATTCTTCTGCGGGTTGGGTGCTGCGCTCCCTGAATGCACGTTAAAACTATTTTCCATTTTATTGGCGGAGTGCTCCGTGTCTGATAAGTCAAATGTGGTCATCATCGGTACGCAGTGGGGTGATGAAGGAAAAGGCAAAATTGTGGACTGGCTTACAGAACGTTGCCAGGCGGTTGTGCGTTTTCAGGGCGGGCATAACGCCGGACATACGCTGGTGATCGGCAACCGCAAAACCGTGCTGCATCTTATTCCTTCAGGCATTTTGCGACCCGGTGTGTCCTGCTTTATTGGTAATGGCGTGGTTCTGGATCCGCTGGCGCTTTTTGCCGAGCTGGATGAATTGCTGCCCGTGATGCCCGATGCGCATGCGCGCCTTTTTGTTTCGGATGCCTGTCCGTTGATTATGCCTTATCACAAAAGCCTGGATCTGGCTCGTGAGCATGCCAAAGGAGATGCAAAAATTGGTACGACCGGTCGTGGGATTGGTCCTGCGTATGAAGATAAGGTCGCGCGTCGCGCCTTGCGGGTGGGTGATCTTTTCCACCGCGAGCGTTTTGCCGCAAAGCTGGGTGAAGCGCTGGATTACCATAATTTTGTGCTTCAGCATTATTTCAAGCAGAAAGCAGAGAATTTTGATGCCATTCTCGATCAATATCTGAGTCTGGCAGAGCGGCTGGCTCCCATGGTAGTTGATGTATCCGTGCGTCTTGCACAGTTGCAGTCAGAAGGCGCAAGAATTTTGTTTGAAGGTGCGCAGGGGACCATGCTGGATGTGGATCATGGTACTTATCCCTATGTGACTTCTTCCAATACGATTGCGGGCGCGGCATCCGCCGGAAGTGGCGTCGGGCCGGCTGAACTGGGTTATGTTCTGGGTATTACCAAGGCCTATACCACCCGCGTAGGCGCGGGTCCTTTTCCCACCGAGCTGTTTGACCAAACCGGGGTATTTCTGGCGGAACGAGGGGCAGAAGTGGGTGCGACCACAGGGCGGGCCCGGCGTTGTGGCTGGTTTGATGCGGTGGCCTTGCGCGCTGCCTGTCGCGTCAACGGAGTGACCGGCTTGTGCATGACCAAGCTGGATGTCCTGGACGGTCTGGCGGAAATCCGGGTCGCCGTGGGTTACCGGGTTAAGGGCGTGGTTCAGGATGAACTTCCTTCCGGTGCTGAAGCACTGGCGGCCTGTGAACCGGTTTACGAGACTTTTCCCGGCTGGCAGGAATCTACTGCTGGAGTCCGACGCTGGGAAGATCTGCCCCAGACCGCACGTCAGTATCTGGAGGCTATTGCTGAGCGTGCCGGACGGCCTCTGGCGATCATTTCAACGGGTCCTGACCGTGAGGATACCATTCTCCTGTCCGGGGTGTTGTGAATAGGAAATATAAAAAAGGGCAGACCCTGAAGTCTGCCCTTTGCTTTTGGTACCGGGGACTGGATTCGAACCAGCACAAGCTTTCGCTCACTAGGACCTGAACCTAGCGCGTCTACCAATTCCGCCACCTCGGCGTGGACGGAATGATCTTTGATTAAGGAGTAGTTGTCAATGCCTGAAAACCAGGAGCCCGCAGCACTGAGTGAACGTGATCCCATGTTCGAGCGGGAAAAAGAAAAATATGAACGCCCTATCGTCAGTCGGGAATACATTCTTCAGTATCTGGAAGAAGCGGGACAGCCTCTGACGCTGGAAGATTTTTTTGCCGAGCTCGAAATCGAGGAAGAAGACCAGGAAGCCTTGCGTCGCCGCCTGCGTGCCATGGAAAGAGATGGTCAGTTGGTCCGCAACCGACGCGGAGCCTACGGTATTGTCGAAGCCATGGAATTGATTCGGGGGAGTGTCAGCGCCCATCCCGATGGTTTTGGCTTTTTGATTCCTGAAGCCGGGGGCAAAGATCTTTTTTTATCACCCCGGGAAATGCGCAAAGTTTTTCATGGAGATACTATTCTTGGCCGGGCGGTGGGCGAAGATCGGCGAGGACGGATTGAAGGTACAGTTGTCCGCATCCTGGAGCGGGCTCTGAAACAGATTGTGGGCCGTTATTTTGCCGATGGTGGCAGCCATTACGTGGTGCCTGAAGATCGGCGGATTTCCCATGAATTCGGGGTGGTGGAGGGAGGTGAACTGGCGCCGGTGCATGGGCAGATTGTGACGCTAAATATTACCCAGTATCCGGATGGTCGCAATATGCCCCAGGGATCGGTTGTGGAAATTCTTGGCGAACACATGGCACCCGGTATGGAAGTGGAAATTGCGGTGCGTAATTACGGCCTTCCTTATCAATGGTCGCAGGCGGTTCTGGACGAGGCTGCGCGTTTTTCCGAAGTGGTACCCGAGGATATGAAAGCAGGTCGCCGCGATTTGCGTGATCTTCCCCTGGTTACCATTGATGGTGCCGATGCCAAAGACTTTGATGATGCGGTTTTTGCGGAAGAAATTGCCGACGGTTTTCGCCTTATTGTCGCCATTGCCGATGTGGCCAGTTATGTTCAGTCGGGCTCCGCTCTGGATAAAGAGGCGGTTGCCCGGGGTAATTCCGTGTATTTCCCGCGTCGGGTCATTCCGATGCTGCCGGAAATCCTTTCGAACGGCTTGTGCTCCCTGAATCCCCATGTGGATCGGCTGTGTATGCTTTGCGAAATGGAGATGAACGTGGCCGGTGAGGTTCAGCGTTTTCGTTTTGCCCGGGGGGTCATGCGCTCCCAGCGCCGCTTTACCTACGACGAAGTGGCCGCCATTCTTGATGGGGATGAGGCGTTGCGTACCCAGGATGCAGCTATGGTGCCGCATCTGGAGGCGTTACACCGCCTGTATCAAAGTTTTGCCGGGGCCAGGGAGCGAAGAGGGACCATTGAGTTCGATTCCCAGGAAACGCGCATCATCTACAATGACCAGTTACGCATTGAAAAAATTGTCGCCGTTACCCGTAATGTAGCGCATCGTATTATCGAAGAATGTATGCTCGCGGCCAATGTGTGTGCTGCCCAGTATTTCCGGATTCATGACCTGCCCATGTTGTACCGGGTTCATCCAGAGCCTTCCGCTGATAAGCTGGAGGATTTGCGTCGTTTTCTGGGAGAGCTTGGAGTACCCTTGCGTTTGCCGGAGCGTCCGCGTAGTGCCGATCTGGCGAAGATTATTGAAGAAACCCGGGACCGTAGTGATTCCAGTCTGATTCAGACTGTGATTTTACGGAGCCTGTCGCAAGCATTTTATACGGTGGATACCGGAATGCACTTTGGTTTGGCTTTCCCGGCTTATACCCACTTCACCTCACCTATTCGCCGCTATCCCGATCTGGTGGTTCATCGCGGCATCCAGGCATTGCTGGATGCGGGTACTCAGGAACCACGCTGGTTGGCCAAAAAGGAACTGCAGGAGTTGGGGCAGCATTGTTCCATGACCGAGCGCCGTGCAGATGAAGCCAGTCGTGAGGCCGTGAACTGGCTCAAATGTGAATTCATGATGGATAAAATTGGCGAAACATTTACCGGTATTATTACCGGCGTAACTGGTTTTGGCCTGTTTGTCGCCCTGCGCGAGGTCTATGTGGAAGGTCTGATTCATATCAGCACCCTGGGTGAAGATTATTTCCATTTTGATGCGCAGCATTACCGTATTATTGGTGATCGCAGTAAGGAAACATTCCAGCTGGGCGACGCCATTGAAATCCGGGTGATGAATGTCAACCTGGATGATCGCAAAATTGACTTTGAACGAGCCGTGCCAGAAGGGCAGGCCACGGGTGGTAAATCCCGTCGTCCCCGGCGTTCACGCAAAGAGTCCTCCTGATTATTGCTGGAGAATCGGTAGTGTCAGGTGGTTTTCAGGAATTCTCTGGTGTTTTCCGTGCCTGTTGGGAAAACAGCGCGGTTGCCACATCGCGTGGATAGGTGAAGATGGCAGAAAGCATGAGAATGGTGGCTACCAATAGCAAAATCGTAAAAAGTCCAAAAGTAATGCGCAGGCCATAACCATTTCCACAATGTTGGAGTTGGCAATGGCTTTCAGAAAAGTGGGTGGATACCCAACCAAAGGCAAAGGGTGCGGCGGCTTCAAGAATATACCGCAAGGATATTCGAATCCCTTCTGCACGCCCCCAGAGCCGTGAGTGCATAATATCCAGGCGCGCGGCATCCAGCGTGGGGTTGGTGGCTCCCAATGCGGCAGACCCCCAAAACAGCCAGATAAATTCGAGAACCTGATTGTTGGTATTCAGGGCCAGCAGAAAAAACGGAATGGTGAGCAGGAAGGCCATTCCAGTAACCCATACTCTTGCCGTAATCAGTCCTTTGCGTAATAACCAGTCGGCTATCCAGCCGCTGGCGATAACCCCGCCAATGCCGCCTAAACCCGCACCAACAAAAAGGCTGCTGGCCGCCATCGTATTAATATGGAAGCGTTGAGTCAGATAAAGAATGCCGAAAGCCAGCAGTCCGGTAAAATA
Organism: Acidithiobacillus sp. HP-11; assembly: GCF_015100075.1. Taxonomy (NCBI): domain Bacteria; kingdom Pseudomonadati; phylum Pseudomonadota; class Acidithiobacillia; order Acidithiobacillales; family Acidithiobacillaceae; genus Acidithiobacillus; species Acidithiobacillus sp. HP-11. The sequence continues at coordinate 23,490 of NZ_JACKYY010000010.1, read as the reverse complement.
AAAATACCCGGCGGAGGATGCGGAAATCAGTACCACATTGCTGGGAATACTGAGAATGGTTTTTGCGGCCCGAAACCAGTGCCATTGGGTGGGGTCTTCCTGCAATATCCTTTTGCTGACCGGTTGAATGGATTTTTTGCGAATATCTTCGAGCAAATAGCGCCTGTTGGTTGTTACTTGGGCGTGGGTCTGCCTGGTAGGATTTTTTTGGGTCAGTTCTAAAGCGAGTTTCTCCATGTTGTTGCGTTGGGGTTCGCGCATGCCTTTCCATAATAAATAGGCAAGCAGAATCGCCATAATGGCCAGTACAAAAAAAACCGTGCGCCAGTTGCTGAGTGTGTTGACGGTGCCAGCCAGAATCATGCCGATACCTGCTCCCAATAATTCTCCACCGACAATCAATCCGAAGGCTCGTCCACGCCATGAGGGTGGAAATAAATCGCCCGAAAGAGAGGCAATGACTGGACCAACGGAAACTCCGGCTGCTCCAGCCAGCATTTGCGTCAGCAGGAACCAGTAATAGCCGGGACTGATCCCACTCAGGAGCATGGCTATTGCCCATAAGACGATCAGTTTTATGAGTAATGGAACACGGCGTTGGCGGTCACCGAGGATACCCACGGGCAGAGCTGCTGCAGCGCCGGTGAGTATGGAGGCGGTAGACAGCAGGCCATAACCAATGTTGCCAATATGCATGCTGCTTTCCAATGCCGGCGCCACTGTACCCAGAGCGGCCAGATTGAGACTGGCGAGGCCCTGAGTCAGGGCCAGTAAAATGATGGCTCGCAGTCTGGGTATGGCATTCAGCCAGTTTTTTTCCTGTTGAAGCAGTGCTTCAATCAGCTTCAGGGGATTTAAATACGCATGCCGGGTGGAAGTATGCCCGTTTTTGTGGATGTTCATCCCAAATGATGCGCCAATTCCCCAGAGAGCCTTTCCAGTAACTGGCTCATGGCAGCAGCTTGCGCGGTGGGGCTGGAAGGGATATTGCCCCGATAAAAATGACTGCGTCCCTGGGTTTGGAGGTGCCCATCGGGCATACGGCTGATAAACCAGTCGGCCTGCAAAAAGACCTTGCCATCATCACTGGGGATGAAACTCTGGACGTTGATTTTGACCAGAAGATAAGGGCCATTCGGTATGGGATCCCCGGGCATGAGCACGGTTTTATCCGGCAATGCGCTTGCCAGATCCTGGGCCAGCACTTTTTGCGCCATACCGCCCAGAGGCGCCGCCCAGCGGACATGACCGGCAACGTCCAGACGATGTTTACCCTGGAGCGTGGTCAGGTAAAGACGATCAATATCTGCGGGCATCTGCACATGCGCAACGACTATGGGCAGTCCATGGCCCTGCAAGGATTGTCTGGCCGGAACAGGAGATGGGGAGGATAGGGTCAGATACTGGGTGGGTACGGAAGCGCAGCCAGCGAGCGCCGCCACCATTCCCAACAAGAGGAGTTTTCTGTGCAATGTCATGGTCTTTTTCCAAAAATCAGGGCATTGGGGTGACTGTTCAAATAATCCGTCAATTCCCGCAATGACTGGGCAGTACGTGATAATTCATATAAGGCGCGTGGGAGCGTCGTGGATTCTGGCGCATTGGCGGCGCTTCCCTGGCTATGGAGCAGGGCATTGCCTGACTGCAAGGCGGCATGCGCCTCCTGGCTGGCACCTTTCAGTGATTTCAGGATGGCCGGTAATTGCTGGTTGGCCGTACGCGTCAACGTATCCAGATGGGCCATGGTCTGCTGCACATGTTGCAAGGTCTCGCGGGTTTGCGGAGAGCTGCTTACGGTCGCCAGATTCTGGCTGAGTTGATCCAGATTGGCGGCAATTTTCTGCAGAGGAAGTGCATGGATTTTGGTCAGTATGCCATTCAGCTGACGAACACTGTTTTGAATGCCTGCTTCATGGACCATGGGAATGATGGGCGGTTGACCCGGCAGCAAACGGGCAGCTTTTGCACCTGGAACCAGACTGAGGTCAATGACCCTGGAACCCAGCATCGGAACAGTGCTCCCCAGTTGCGCCCGTAAGCCCTGGGCAATCAGGTGGCGGAGAATCCCGTTCATTTGTGCGGAAGGATGGGCCATGTCCCAGGCTTGCCCACCCTGGAGCGGAATCGCCTCGGGGTTGATTTTAATATCGATATCCGTCAGGAGTGCCTGGCGCTTGGTATCAAAAAACATATGCACAGCCGTGACGCTGCCCACACGGGCCCCTTCCAGCATGACGGCGGCACCGGTTTTCAAGCCCTGTGGACCTCCGGGCATGCGCATTTGATAGGCCACGGCATTTTCGACCGGCGCATTTTTAGCCGCAGCAGCACTGGCATAAAGGGGAAATTGCGCATTATTGTCCACGCTGCTGCCGGTTTTGGGGGTGGAAAAACTGATGGCCCCGCTGATTAATGCCGGAATGGCAGGTATATGCACGCCGGGGTGCTCGCCAAACAGACTGACAGCGATGTTACCTGAACTCCAGAAACGGCTGCGCGCATTGACCAGATGCTGGTTTGTTTCGGGAATAAAGGCATAAATATCGAACCCTTCCCCATTTTTTTGCAAGGTTTCGCCGCGAATTTCACCGACCTGTTCGCCCCGGAACAAAATGGGTGCTCCACGAGAAATATTGCCTTTTTCCGGGGCGTGCAAAATGAGGGTGATACCTTTGGATTCGCTTTTCAGTACAGGTTCTTCATCCAGTCCGATGACATGATGGCGTGTGGGGCCACTATGCGGGTCAATACCTATATAGGGTCCGGCAATAATGGATTTGAGGGAGCTGAGGTCGGAAAAACTGACTTTTTCACCGGCAACCCAGTAGCGTGTACCTTTGCCCAGATGATGCGCCATGTAATTATCAAAACGCATGGAAACTGAAATTTCTCCAAGGGATTTTGACAGCTTGACAGCGGTAACATGTCCAACCGTAACGCCCCTATATTTCACTACGGTATGGTTAGCTTTGATGCCACCCATAGTCGGAAATTGCACGGTCACTGTCGGACCCTGTTCCATATAGCTGCGTAAAGCCAGCCAGGCGACAATGGCAAGGGCCGCGACAGGCACGGCCCAGATCAGACCGGGCCAGCGGGAGCGTCGAATTTTTGCAGTTGGCAAAGGATTATTCATGAGGTTCCATTAGATAAGCGGCCCAGAGTGCGCGGGGATCAAAGATTTCTGTCGCAATCATGGTCAGGACGACTACCGCGAGAAAAGCGGGAAGTGCATCGCCCACATAAACCGCCAGTAATCCGGATAAGTGCATCAAGGGCAGAAAAACGGTAACGGTAAATACATCGACATGTGACCAGCGGCCAATGGTTTTTATCAGACGATAGATGGCGGTTTTCAATCTGAGCTGTTTGACCGAGTGGGTCCGTACGGAAATAAAAAACCAGCTCAAAGAAAAAAGCTTCAAAAAAGGAATCACAATGCTGGCCATAAAAATGATGGCGGCAAAAAGCAGGAAGTGCGCATCAATCAGTTTCATGACGCCGGTCATAATCGTATAGCCCTCCATTTTTCCTATTTGATAGTTATATTCCATAGGATAAAGATAGGCGAAGGGATAACAAAAAAATCCTGCCAGGGCAAAGGCCATGGTACGCATTGTCGATTGTGGTTTATAGCGCCAGACTTTTGCTCCGCAGCGTGGGCAGGCTTGCCCTTCCTGATGGGCGGCAACGGGCATCCCGCAATGGCCACAACCTATATATTCCTGGTCCAGATCCAGAGATTCCACATTAGGACCAATGCGCCGCCATATTTCCCGTCTTTCCAGAGTCGCCCGCGTGAGCATGCTGAGAAAGGCCAGCCCCACCACGCACCAGCCTCCGGTACCTACTTCGATGGGTAAAAAGGGCGCGACCCGTTCATAGCCGATGCCAAAACCAATCAGAAAAACATCCAGCATGGCCCATTGGTCCAGCCATTCAGACCAGCGAAACATCCTGCCCAGCCAGCTTGGGTAGTGCCCGGTATCCAGTTGGAGCAATACCACGGCCAGAGTGCTGAAGCGTAAAAAGGGGAGGATGAGCAATTCCAGGGCCAGAATCACCGCCACCACGGGCCAGCCTTGGGCAGCCACTCCCCAGATGCCTGACGCAAGTACACTTTGATGATGCACGCCAAATATATCAACGGACAGCAATGGTAGAAAATTGGCTGGGATCAGCAGGAACAGGGCCGATAAGGTCATGGCCATGGCCGCGTTAATACTGCGACCGGAGGTGCGTTCCATAATATGGCCACAGCGCGGGCAGGCGAGTTTGCCCCGACCTTGTAGAAGCGGCAACCTCTGAATCAGTCCACAATCCGGACAGACCTCCACCCCATGAGGCGGGTCCAGGGCGGCATCGGGAACCCCAATCAGAGTGGTATCCAGTGACATATTTTATGGATCTCTCTTTGAGAAAGCCCGGTAATTCGACTTCTGTAAATGAGTCATCCACCCATTTTAGCAGAAAAAAGGCAGATAGGTTCTCATGGCTCCCGTGGCAAGGTGCGGCCCGGTTTGTTCAGTTTCGAGGCTGTAAACGCATAGCCAGAGTGATTTGCTGCAAAACCGCCTCGCCCTGACGCTGCAGGGGGTAAATATCCACAACGGAACCGCTTTCAAGGGTTGGTACCAGAGCTTCGAGGATTGCATGATAATCACGATGGGCTTTTTCCAGATCGCTGAGGTCCATGGCGTTGAGTTGCTTGAGTCTCTGTTGAATCGGGCAGTGGCAACTTGACCATGGAGAAAGCTGCAAAAACCAGTCTGGATTACTGGTTAACAAGTTGGTAATGGTTTTCTGGTAGTCAATGACTTCAGCATATAACTGGAGAAGATCGAATTTTATCTCGTGATTTGCGTTCATTGCCTGAGTGCTGCTGCTCAACCATGCGGGCAGCTCACTGGCCCACATGGGACGGGCCACGGCATAACCCTGTAGCATGGGTGCCTGCATCAATCGCAATACGTTCAAAATGCTCTGGTTTTCTACTCCTTCGACGATAATTTCCACATTTTGCGATATGCCTATATCGAGTATGGCCCGGAGAAAGTGCAGGTCATTGGGGTTTTCTCCCAGATTACGCACAAAGGCCTGATCAATTTTGATTTCATCGACAGGTAGTTCCTTGAGATAAAGCAAAGAGGCATAGCCCGCTCCCACATCATCCAGGCCAATGCGGTAACCCTGTTTTTGCAAGCTGCGGATGGACTCTGCACTGGATTCCAGCGAGCGGAGTTCTTCACTTTCCAGAATTTCCAAAATCAGGCTCTGGGGAGGAATTGCACAGCCATCCAGAAGATTCTGCAAGCGTTCCAAGGTGACGGAACTGATCAGGGATCCCGGCAGAATATTCAATGAGATCCAAAGATCAATGCCGGCCTCTTTCCAGGCTCGCCAGTCTCCGGCAATTTGATTGAGCACCAGTTCGGTCAGCCGCCATTGATCTTCTGGTTCAAGGTAGGGCAGAAAATCTCCTGGAGAGATAGCCTCCGCTTTGTTGTTGAGACGGGCGAGCGCTTCGACACCCACAATACGTTCCTGACGCAAATCGAGTACGGGCTGATACTGAAGAACCATCTGCCCTTCATGCAGGAGCGTTTGAATCCGAATATGTTCATTATTTTGCGCTTCGGCAAATATGGACCAGAACTGGTTACGTCGGGCTTTATGCTGTTTGGCCTGATAGAGTGCGTGATCTGCCTGGCGCAGCAGGAGATCGGCATCACTTTGATCATTTTCAGCCTGCGGATAAAAAGTGAGTCCAGCGCTGATGCCGACATGAATGCCCGGTAATCCTCCCAGGAAGTAAGGTTCTGCCAGTGTTTTTTCAATTTTGGTCAGGATCGGCGGGATTTGGTCACGGTTTTGCAAATTGTCCCAGACCAGGACAAACTCATCACCTCCGAGTCTGGCAAGGTGGTCACTTTGGCGCAGAGCCTGACTCAGTCGGGCTGCCACTTCCTGCAGTAATAAGTCGCCCGTTGCATGACCATATTGATCATTGACCGGCTTGAAGTCATCCAGATCCAGCATGGCTACAGCCAGCAGACGGTTATTGCGACGTACCCTGGCCATGGCGGGATGCAGAAATTCGGTGAAACCCCGGCGATTGGCCAGCCCGGTCAGCGCATCATGACGAGCTAGATGACTTTGCCGCTGGCGTTCTTCCAATAATTCACTTTTCAGATGGATTTCATCGAGAGCATGGCCCACCAGCAGGGCAATTTGCTGTAATACTTCCGTTATTTCCTGGTTGAACAGATCGGGACGGGGCCCGATCACATTGAGCATGGCCCAGCATTCCTGGCGATGATAGACGGGAAAAGTTGCGGCGGATCGCCATTGATTCTGGCTGGCTTCTGCGTACCAGTCAGTTTCGGGGCCAAGGGCACGCAGATAATCCTGAACAATCAGTTTTTCTCTGTTGCGCCAAGCCCGCGATGTCAGAGATTGGCCGTCGGGAACCTCATCAGGATGAATGCTCCAACGCCGTTGCAAGATCCACTCGACATGATGACCAGCCAGGGCAAGTGCCTGAAAAACGCCATGTTCGTCAGGACGGATGATAAATGCTGCATTGAACAGGCCACTATGAATGAGTTCTTCACATATTTGCTGCAGCATCTGCGGCGCTTCTCTTGCCTGCAGGGCAATATCACCACTGATGAGCATGGTTTTCTGCAAAATACGCGCATCATCCAGTTGCTGTGCCACTTTTCTTTGCCGCATAAAGGCGGTGAGATCTTCACTAAGACGCTCTAGTAATTCAATAATGGCGCCGGGGAAAACACTGTCATCATAACGATATAAGGCAATGACCCCACGCCGACCATCGGGCCAGCTAAACGGTGTATAGATGCTGCCACCCATGCGATGTTTTTTGATAACATCCTGCCAGGGCTCAAATAGCGGGTCACTGGCTCCAAATAGTAGCGTGCGATTTTCCGTGATGGCACGACCTGAGGGTGACTGGGTGTGTTCTGGAGTAGCCCAGCAGAATATTTGTATTTTACTGAGTGGAATGGCTAATTCGCCGGCTTTGGCAGGGATATTTATCTGGCCGGTGTGCTCGTCCACGACGCCTATCCAGGCTGCCGCCAAATGCATTCTGGTAACCAGAATCTCACAAAAGCGGACGAGAATCAGCGATAATTCGAGCGGGTCGATGGCGGCAAACAGTCGGTTGACTTCCGTGACTGATTGCAAAAAGGCATCCCTTATCTGCAGCTCACGATTGCGTATTTGTAAATCCTGTGAACGGGCGAATACGCGTTGTTCCAGTTCACGGTTGGCGGTTTCCAGTGCAGTGGCGGCATGACTACGTTCATACATCATGGCAGCAGCTATCAAACCGATGGATTCCAGCAGAATACCGACCATTTGCGCCATGGTTTCAGGATACAAATTATGACTGTGCTCGTATGGTCCATAACCCATGCTGGTTCCTGTCAGAGCAAGCAGAAACCCTACGGCAGCCAAAGGATAGACAAGGCGTGCAGGATAATTGGCCAGCATCCAGAGAAAGGGCAATATGAGCAAAAATACAGCCCCTACGGCCAGATTTCCTGACGGATAGGTCTGAAAAAAAAGCAGGATAATAGCGCCTAGAGTACCCGTTCCCAACAAGAGAAAACGCTTGTCCAGATACGTTTTTTGCGCAGGCTTCCCATGGAAGAAAAGAAGAAATAAAGTACTTATGTTGATGATGGCCGCTGCTTTGGCCATCGTCCAAAACAAAATCAGGTGAGGAATATTCCCGGTAGCTTTCGTAAATAACCAGCCACCAGCTCCCGTCAGACCGGCAGTGAACAGGGAGGGGATTCCCGCAAAAAGCAATAAATAGGCGATGCTGTGGCGGACTGTTTGTAATCCTGCCCAACCTGGACAGAATCGACGTAACAGCAGGCTGCCCAGCCAGGCACCCATGATCTCGCTGCAGGTAAACCAGATGTTGATTCCCCAGCGGAGGTCGATAAAAAAGTGCCCGCCCAGTAATGACGCAATGAGTAGCCCCGGTATGACTCTTGGTCCCCAAACCAGGAGCCCGTAGGCGGTAATTCCCGCCGCCGGCCAGATGGGCCAGAAATGGCCCGCGAGAGAATGGCTGAAAATCAGCGCCGCAAAAACAGTCAGCAGCAAGTGCCCGCCGAAAAAGCCGACATTCAGTAAAAAAACCTGCCGCAGGGACGAGGGCCGGGAGAGTGCGGGTAACTGAATTTCAGCAAATGATTTCAAGACTGGGCCGTGATATGTGCTGCCATCGCGTTGAGGATGTTTGCCGTTAAATGATCATAAATTTCCATGCTGTATTCGCTGGATAAATGATTACCGACGATATCTGCAATGACCTGCTGTAATTGCGCGCGTTGTTCACGCAGGGAAGGTATGATGTTCATGAGCGGGTAAAGAGGACAGGATAAATTATCACAGGTCAACTGAACATTAATGCTTTGCGGCATACTTTGCAGTACGGCCCGCAAGCCCTTGGCGAGTACCAGAAAACGGGCAAAGCTGACCAATAAACTGGAGCTGGACGACTGCATTGAAATTTGCTGCCCCAGGAAGCGCTGACTGATTTCACCAGCGGAGATGGGTCGACTGATGGCATAGCCCTGTACCTGACGAATACCCAGAGCGGTTACGGCAGAAAACACTTCGGCGTTTTCAATGCCTTCGACGATGAGCTCAACTCCCAGCCCATTGGCCATTTCCAACATGCTCGCCAGAAAATGCAGATCTCTTGGACGTTTTTCCAGGTGACGGCTGAACGCCTGGTCCAGTTTGACGGCGTCAAATGGATAATCCTTGAGGCGCAGCAGACTGGCGTAAGCAGTGCCCAGATCGTCGAGAGCAATGCGTACTCCCAACTCCTTGAGGCGGCCCAGTTGTGCTTTGGCTGAGGCATAATCCAGAAATTCATCACCTTCCAGCACCTCAATAATCAACTGTCCGGCAGGCATCTGAAAGCGTAGCAAGGTATTTTCAATAGACTGAATGACCTCTTCAAGCAGCAGATCCTGCGGCTCGAAATTTACCGCGATGGAAACGCTTTGCCCGGCATCCTGCCACAAGCGCCATTGCCGGGCGGCCTGTTCCAAAACCGTGCAACTGAGTTTGCGGCGATCTTCTGCAGCCAACCAGGGCAAAAACTCGCCGGTTTCCAGTAGGATGCCGTTTTCCTCCAGGCGAGCGAGGGCTTCCAGTTCATGGATACGACCACTCGGAGTATGGATAATGGGCTGATAAAGAGTAACTACATGCTCGGCCAGCAGCGCCCGAAAACGTTGTTGACGAGCTATGATTTGCGGCGTGTTAGGGTCATAAAAGGACGAGGGATCATAGAGTGTATAAAACTGCGCAGTTTTATGTCTTTTGGCCTGATGCAGGGCCAGATCGGCATGATGAATAATATCCCGAGCCTTGCCGTCGTCCAGGGGATAGACGGTCACGCCTATGCTGGCTTGAATCCGCAATTCTGACTGATTGACTGTAAAGGCGCGATCCAAGGTCATCCGTATGCGTTCCATGACCACTTCGAGATCAGCCCAGCGCTCCAGGTTTTCAATCAACAATACAAATTCATCTCCGCCCATCCGGAAGATGATGTCATGACTTCGCAAACTTTTTTGAATGCGTTGACTGAATTCAACCAGAATCTGGTCGCCTGCCAGTCGACCCAGCTTTTCGTTGATTACCTTGAAATTGTCGAGGTCAAGCATCGCCACGGCCAGCAGCCGCTGATGCTGATCAGCCGTATGTAACGCCTGTTCCAGGCGGTCATCCAGCTCCATGCGATTATACAGACCGGTCAGAGGATCATGGCGTGCATGTTGTTGCAGGCTCATGATCATGTCGCCCATATAGGCAAAGGCAGAAAAAAACTCGGTGCCGACTTGTTCAAAGTAACCCGACTCACTGCTGCCCACCACACCCAGCGCTTTTTGTCCTTCAATACCAAAGGGGACCAGGATGATTTCAGAGAGCTGCTTGCGCAGAGGCAGCAGCCATTTCGGGCAATCAGGATTATCCAGGGAATAAGTCATTGCTGTATTGCTGCTCAGAACCTGATAGCAGGGATCCTGAGGGTTCTCAAGAATGTCAGGATGATGCTGAATACCCAGTTCATGGTAGGGTCTAAGTGGCTTTCCAGGCGCCTGGAAGGCATACCATGCCCATTTCAGGGTGCTGTTGTTGTCGAGAATGCTCTGACAAAGCGCATTCAGAAATCCGTAAGCACCGGCGTCGGCAGGAACCGCACTTAAGGCTTGGAGCATGGCGGAAAATAGGGCGCTGCGTTCACGCTCAATGGCTGCAGCATTTTTTATCGGGTTGGGCACTAGGGTGTCCGTTATAACTTAAATAAGTATGATGTTATATAGGACAATAAGCGAATATGGCAAGGTATTGTGTTATGAACATCAGCGAAACCAGAGCTTGTCCCAACTTTGCTGGGCAGCCAGCCCGAGTTTTTGCGGCAGGCTTTTGGGCCGCTGATAACTCAGTTGTAGTAACTTCCCTTTTTGGGCAGCTTCAACAATAATCTCGTCACTGGTGGCCAGCTGATCAACCAGCCCCAGTTGCAGAGCCTTATTACCCAGCCAGGCCTCGCCGGTGGCTACTTTTTCCAGATCAAGCTGAGGGCGAAACTGCTCCACGAAGTCACGGAATTGGGCATGGGTCTCTTCCAATTCTTCACGCAGCTTGGCCCGACCACTATCGGTATTTTCCCCGAAAAGCGTGACGGTTCGTTTGTATTTACCAGCAGTAAACTGCTCGAAATCGATATTGCGTTCTTGTAACCAGCGATGAAAATTGGGAATTTGTGCGACAACCCCAATAGAGCCGAGCAGCGCAAATGGGCTGGCCACAATCCGGTCAGCGGTCACGGCCATCATGTATCCACCGCTGGCAGCGACAGCATCTACCAATATGGTGCTATGAATTTTGGCGGCACGCAGGCGCAACAGCTGGGCGGCTGCCAAACCATAGGTATTGACCATGCCGCCGCCGCTTTCGAGGCGGATGAGCACAGAATCATCAGGCTGGGCAACCTGAATGATCGCGGTAATTTCCTCGCGCAAAGCACTCACCGCCGAAGCGCGAATGTCACCTTTAAAGTCCAGCAGATAAGTACATTTTTCATCTTTTCGGGCCTTATGCACTTTCTTGAGGTTTTTTTGATGCGCTTTGCGGAGTTTCTTGTCGAAGCGCAGCGCTTCAATACGGTCAGCCGCTTGTTCAATTTGCTGACGTAAATCCGTAACCTGGACCTGACCTGCAGGTGCGGGTCTGCGCTTGCTGAGGGCGATGGCAGCAATGCCTCCGGCGACAATCAGGATGGCGACCACGATGGTAGCCGTTTCGGCGAGAAAAGTGAGGTAGTGACTGAAGAAGTTTTCCATGCAGCGACTATATACCAGATGTATCCAGGCCCAAAGTGCTTCATGCAGGTTGGCTGTGGCTTCTGGTTGAAGCTCAGGGCTTGGGGGCGTTATCATTTGCAATCTTCCTGAAAATGGATTCCGTCAATGATTCATGTGAAGTTTTTTGCCAGTGTGCGTGAGCGTGTCGGGTCGGCTGAAATGCAGCTGGCCTGTCCGCCCGGTGGATTTACGGTAGAAGAAGTCCTGACCATGGTCGAGGGGCAGGCCATGACAGAATTGCATGACGCTCATTTGCTGGCTTCTCTGAATCAGCAGCATGTTTCCTTTACCGCGTCGGTTAAAGACGAAGATGAGGTGGCTTTTTTTCCTCCGGTAACCGGAGGTTGATGGATGATCGTTAAAGTTCAGAAAGAAGATTTCGAGCTGTCTGCCGCCTGTGCTGAAATGGCTACGGTAAACGGAGCCGGGGCATTGGTGACTTTTGTGGGTACGGTGCGGGACTACAGCGACGCCAGCAACATTTTATCCCTGGAAATTGAGCATTATCCGGGTATGACGGAAAAAGAGCTGGAACGCGTCAGCATGCAGGCCGCAAACGCTTACGATATTCTCGACAGCCTCATTATTCATCGTTATGGTTTGTTGCAGCCTCAGGATAATATTGTGCTGGTGGCGGTCTGGTCCCGGCATCGGGCTGCGGCTTTTGATGCTTGTCGTTTTTTAATAGATGTTCTCAAGACCTCTGCGCCTTTCTGGAAAAAAGAAATCACCCCGCAAGGATCTCGCTGGGTCACAGATTGCCCGGGTTGTCGGGCCGGGAGTCGGGAGGGGCACAGTCATTCAGTACCTTCAGCCCACCCGGATCGGCAGCTTCTCTCCAGTTAAAACCTGCCCAACGGCAGAAAAGTTAAGGAAACAGGTTATGCCAAGTTTTGATGTGGTTTCTGAAGTGGATATGCAGGAAGTAGATAACGCCCTGCATACTACGCAAAAAGAAATTTCTACCCGCTATGATTTCAAGGGCAGTAAGGCGTCTATTGACCGAAAAGATAAAGAAATCATTTTGCTGGCCGAAGATGAATACAAACTGGGACAGATGATCGATTTATTTTCTGCCCGACTGGTAAAGCGCGGGGTGGATCTGAAGGCTCTGGATGTCGGGAAAACAGCCGCTGCAGCGGGAGGCATGGAACGTCAGGTGCTCACCCTGAAAGTCGGGCTGGAAACTGAAGTGTCCAAGCGCATGATCAAACATCTCAAGGATGGTAAATTCAAGGCTCAGGGCAGTATTCAGGGCGACCAGCTGCGGGTGTCGGGTAAAAGCCGCGACGAACTGCAGGCCGCCATTGCTGCCTTGCGTTCTGAAGATTTTGGATTACCTCTGCAATTCAATAACTTCCGCGATTAATCGAAAGGTTTTGAGGCAATGACAAAGCAGACGGCGCTGTATGACTGGCATCTGGCGCAAGGGGCGCGCATGGTGGATTTTGCCGGATGGCAAATGCCCCTGCAATATGCCTCGCAGCTCGCCGAACATAAGGCAGTACGTGAAGTAGCGGGTTTTTTTGATGTTTCCCACATGCGCCCTTTGGATATTGAAGGCAGGGATGCCCGCAGCCTGCTCCGTCATGCCCTGGCCAATGACGTGGCCAAGCTCGATGTCCACCCGGGTAAAGCCCTGTACAGCACCATGTTGCAGATGGATGGCGGCATTATTGATGATCTGATTGTGTATTATCGGGGAGGCGATACTTATCGGATAGTCCTGAATGCTTCGGGTGCAGAACCAGATGCCGCCCATTTTCAAAAGCTCATCGACCAGCATGCCTGGCGAGTGACGCTAAGCAAACGCCCAGATCTGGGTATTGTTGCTGTTCAAGGACCGAGGGCACGGGAGCGGGTGGCCGATTTGCTGCAAATACCCGCCCTGGAGTCACTGACACCTTTTACTGCGCTGGAACAGGATGGATTTTTTATTGGCCGGACGGGATATACCGGCGAAGATGGCGTAGAAATCATCGCGGCAAATACCCTTTTGCCGGAATTGGCCGAGCGTTTGCTGACAGCAGGAATTGCTCCAGCGGGACTGGCTGCGCGCGATAGCTTGCGCCTGGAAGCTGGCCTGGACTTGTACGGTCAGGACATGGATACCTCGGTTTCTCCCTATGCCAGCAATCTGGGCTGGACCGTGGACTTGCGCGATTCTGATCGCGCCTTTATGGGTCGCGCTGGGTTGGAAGCGGAACGGGCGCGTGGCGATGGTCCAAACCTGGTAGGAATTGCCCTGTCTGCTGGCATTCCCCGGCACGGTTATGTGCTGGAAGACGCTGCGGGGAAGCCTTGCGGTGTGGTCACCAGTGGTATTTTTTCTCCGAGTCTGCAATGTGGTATTGCTCTGGCCAGAGTCAATGCCCCGGTTGCCGCAGGAAGCATTTTGCAATTAGTCATTCGCGGTGCCCGCAAACCGGCCATGGTGGTCAAGCCGCCGTTCTGGCGTCAGGGCGCTGCAACTTTTACCTTTGCTAAGGAGTGTTGAAGGCATGAGCAAAATTCCGCAATCATTACGTTATAGTGACACCCACGAATGGGTTGAGGATCTGGGTGATGGACGTTACCGGGTTGGGATTACCGATCATGCCCAGGCGCTGCTGGGCGATCTGGTTTATGCCGAAGTTCCCGAAGTCGGAAAAGCCCTGCAATCTGGAACGGTTTGCGGCGTTCTGGAGTCGGTCAAGGCGGCGGCGGATTTGTATGCACCCATTACCGGTAAGGTTCTGGAGCGTAATGAAGCACTGAATGACAGTCCGCAACTGCTCAACGAAGATCCCTATGGAACAGGCTGGATAATGGTCGTGGCTGCTGAATCCGCTGCGTTTGCAGAACTGATGGATGCAACGGCTTACGACACCATTGCGGAGGCGTAAGCGGAAATGCCTTATATTCCCCATGATGCGGAAGAAACGGCGGCGATGTTGGCTGCCGTTGGCGTGAATAGTCTGGATGCGCTTTTTGATGAAATTCCATCCAGTTTGCAGGTTCATGACATGGTGCTGCCGGAAGGCTTGTCCGAAATGGCCCTGGGCCGGGAGCTTGAAGGCCGGGCCCGGGCGAATGCACCATTATTGTGCTTTGCTGGCGGCGGTGCCTATGCGCATCATATTCCCGCGATTGTCTGGGAAATTGCCGCTCGGGGCGAATTTTACTCTGCTTACACGCCTTATCAGCCGGAAGCCAGTCAGGGTACCTTGCAGGTACTTTATGAGTACCAGAGTTTCATTACTCGCCTGACTGGCCTGGAAGTCAGTAATGCGTCCTTGTACGACGGCGCCTCCGGTTTGGCAGAAGCCTGTCTGATGGCCCTACGCATTCAAGGGAGCGAAAAAAGCATTCTGGTGCCGGAGAATCTTCTGCCCGGCTGGCGCAGCGTGCTGGATACGGTGCTAGGCATGCAGAATATCCTTCTGCAATCAGTGCCTTATGATCCCATCAGCGGCACGTTGCAGATTCCCGGCGATGCGAGCGATGCAGCGGCTTTGATTGTTCCGCAGATTAACGCCTTTGGCATGCTGGAGCCGGTGGACAAGCTGACAGACTGGGCACATGCCCGGGGATTGTTAACCATTGCAGTAGTCAATCCGCTGGCCTTGGCCATGTTGAAGGCTCCCGGCGACTGGGGCGGGAAGGGCGCTGATATGGCTGTGGGTGAGGGCCAACCCATGGGGATTCCGCTGACTGGAGGGGGGCCCTATTTTGGATTTCTTGCCTGCCGCAAAGCCCATGTCCGGCAATTACCGGGTCGTCTGGTCGCCAAAACTGTCGATGCCCAGGGTCGTACAGGATATTGTCTGACGCTGCAGGCGCGTGAACAGCACATCCGGCGGGGTAGGGCTACCAGTAATATCTGCACCAATCAGGGCTTGATGGTCACTGCTGCCACCATTCATATGGCGACGCTCGGCAGTCATGGTCTTCAGGAAATCGCCAGCCTCTGCCATACCCGCGCCCGGCAATTACGCGAGCGGTTGGCCGCACTGCCGGGGGTGAGTTTCCCCTATGCGGGTGCTTTTTTCCATGAATGGGTCGTGCGCCTGCCGCTGCCCGCCACGGTGGTTCGCGATGCTCTGCTGGGCCATGGGCTGCTCGCGGGTATTCCTTTGCGTGAATGGGAAATGGGTGAACCGGGCGATTTGCTGGTGTGTACGACGGAATTACTGGAAGAAGCCGACCTGTTGACTTATCGGGATGCGCTGAAAAGCGTTCTGGAGGCCCAATGAATCCAGCTGTGACAGAAACCGTGAATGACAGCATTTTTGCCCATGATCATCATATGCCGGTACCCAAAATGCCCGCTGATATACCCGAAGATTTACTCCGCAAAACACCGCTGAATTTGCCCAATGCTTCCGAACTGGATGTTTTGCGGCATTACACCCGCTTGTCGCAGAAAAATTTTTCTATTGATACCCAGTTTTACCCACTGGGTTCCTGTACCATGAAATATAATCCGCGTATTGCCCATGCCATGGCTTCATTACCTGGTTTTGCCCGTCTGCATCCTGATACTCCGGCCCCCGCCATGCAGGGTTTGCTGCAGGTTCTCTGGGAGTTGCAGGAATGGCTGGCTGCGGCAACGGGCATGGCTGCGGTGAGTCTGACTCCGGCGGCAGGCGCCCAGGGTGAGCTGGCTGGCGTGGCCATGATTCGCGCTTATCATCGAGCACGGGGCGATGCCGGGCGCAACAAGATGCTGATTCCTACGGCGGCCCATGGTACCAATCCAGCCAGTGCGCAAATGGCCGGATTTGAGGTTATCGAAATCCCCAACCTGCCCGATGGTGATCTGGATATGGCCGCCTTGGATGCTCACCTGGGTCCGGATGTCGCGGGAATCATGCTTACCAATCCCTCGACTTTGGGGGTTTTTGAAAGACGTATTGCAGAAATTGCCCACCATGTGCATGCCGCCGGGGGCCTGCTTTACTATGATGGTGCCAACCTCAATGCCATTCTTGGCCGGGTTCAGCCCGGTCAGATGGGTTTTGATGTGATGCATCTGAACCTGCACAAAACCTTTGCCACTCCCCATGGTGGGGGTGGACCGGGGGCCGGTGCTGTGGCTGTGCAGGAACGCCTCAAGCCCTTTTTGCCACTGCCCACGGTTTTGAAAGAGCCGCATGGGGCCTTGCGCTGGATGGGTGCCAAAGATCTCCCACAAAGTATTGGTCATTTAAGTGCACATGGTGGAAATATCGGCGTATTGCTGCGTGCTCATGCGTATCTTCGGCGACTGGGCCGTAGCGGTGTAGGGCGGGTATCCGCCTATGCTGCCCTCAATGCCAACTACCTGCTTAAAGAACTGCAGCGCCTGGGTTATCAGGCGGCTTTCCCGGAGCGTCGTGCCAGTCATGAATTTATCCTGTCAGTGAGTGATTTGCACAAAGCCACAGGGATTCGTGCGCTGGATGTGGCAAAACGGCTGCTGGACTTTGGGATACATGCTCCGACCATTTATTTTCCACAATTGGTGCCCGAATGTTTGCTTATAGAGCCGACCGAAACCGAAAGCAAGGCGACGCTGGATCGTTTTGTCGCGGTGATGGCGCAGATTCGTCAGGAAGCGCTGGAGCAGCCGGAATTGCTGCGGGAAGCCCCCCATCATTTGCCGGTGGGTCGACTGGATGAGGCGCTGGCCGCCCGCAGGCTGGACGTATCGGCAGCACCGGAATGACAACCCATCCCCGTGAAGTATTGCGGGCAGCAGTCCAGCCAGAGCAGTTGCTGACCGCTTTGGCGAAGGTTCTGTTGGGTAAGGAAAGAGCCATACGCCTTGCCTTTACGGGCTTTTTGGCGGGTGGACACATTCTCGTCGAGGATGTACCCGGCGTGGGTAAAACCACGCTGGCTTTGGGTCTGGCGCGACTTTTGGGTCTGGATTTTGCGCGCGTCCAGATGACCGCTGATATGTTGCCGGGAGACATCCTCGGCAGCAGTATTTTTGATCCGCGCCAGCAAACTTTTGTTTTCCATCCCGGCCCGGTTTTCCATGGGGTGCTGCTCATGGATGAAATCAATAGGGCCTCTCCGCGCAGTCAATCGGCCTTGCTGGAGGCTATGGCTGAAGGGCAGGTTTCTGCGGATGGTCAAAGCATGGCTTTGCCTGATCCATTTTTTGTCATAGCCACCCAGAATCCCCAGGAACACGCCGGGGTTTTCCCTTTACCGGAAAGCCAGCTGGACCGTTTTACCCTGCGGTTTTCTCTGGGATATCCCGGTCGCGAGGCGGAACGCCTGTTGCTTCAGGGGAAAAACCAGCGCCCTGAAGATTTGCCGATTGTTGCGGATCGCAATGTATTGCAAGCCTGGCGACATGCGGTTACTGCCATTTTTCTCAGCGCGGAAATTGAAGATATGCTTTTGCACATGGCCCGGTGCTCGCGCAACGACGAACGTCTGCGGATGGGCCTTTCACCTCGTGCTTTGCTGGCGCTTAAAGCCTCTGCCCAGGCTTGGGCTTTTATGGCGGGACGGGATTATGTGACGCCCGATGATTTGCGTTCTGTCGCCCTGGCGGTGTTGGGACATCGTCTGATTTCCACGGCGAATTTAGCCGGTGATGATCTGGCCGTGTTACTGGGACAAGAAGCCTGGGGTCTGGATATTCGTTTTTAAGCGGGTCATGAAGCGTAAACGCCGGGAGGTGCGTCTTTCCCGCCCAGGCAAAGTATTTGTCGGCTTGACGCTGGCGCTGGGCTTTGCGGCCGTCAATACCGGCAATAATGTTTTGTTTCTGCTGGTTTCGATGATGTTGTCCCTCATGGTGCTGTCGGGTTTTGTGGCTATGGCCAATATCTGGCGCGTGGATGTGGTCCTGCAACCGCAGCAGATTCTGACAGCGGAACAGAGCGGAGATGTATTGCTGCGCGTGCGTAATGGTCGACCCTGGCCATTATGGTTGCTGGAACTGCGACTGGGTGCATCCCGGCAGACCGTAACCCGCATAGGGGGTCGTCAGGAAGCACTGGTCGCACTGCGCTGGTGTCCGGATCGACGCGGCCAGCCGCTGTTGCCCTTGTTGCAGATGGGTTCCGCCTTCCCCTTTTCTTTTGTGTGGCGGGGCCTGCAGGTCAACATTCCCGATGCAGACCTGCCCTGGGTTGCACCTGCGGGTGGAGAAGACATGGCCATGACTCAAAATTCGGGCGAACAGCTCCCGTCTTCAGACCAAGCCGGCGGGCAGGGGGATTTTCTCTGGATCCGTAACTGGCGTTCTGGAGAAAGTTTGCATCAGATTATCTGGCGACGCGTAGACTGGTCCAGAAATCTTCCCGGGATCATGCATTTTCCCGGCCGAGAGCAGGAAAAAATCGGACAAGAACAGGTATTGCTGGATTGGGAATCCCCTTTTTGGCTGGCATTTCCACCGGAGCAACGCCTGCGAATTTTTCGGGCAGCACTGGATAAAGCCTGGAATCTGGGTTGGTCATGGCAGTTGCTTATGCCAGCGGGCAGTAAAAGTGGTCAAGGCTCCGCCCAACGAGAAGATGCCTTGCGCATGCTGGCCCAGCATCTACCCCTGCCTCCTTCGAGCGCTGCCACGGAGGAGCGAGGCGGCTGGCTCAGGCACTGGCGATTCTGGCAATGAGGAAAGCCACCTCATTGGTTTCTGCGCAGAACGTCGGGCCCTTGCTGGCTGCACTGATGGGCTTGCTGGTTCTGCTCGCGCTGGGCCACGAGGTGGCCATCTGGGCCATTGTGCTGTGGTTGAGCGCTACAGGCCTGGGATTGTATGGCTCCTGGAAACAACACCCGCTTTGGTTTTCCGGTCGTCTGCGTCTGGTTGGAGGTTTGCTGTTTCTACTGTTGGCTTTTGTACTTTCCGGCTGGGGTAACTGGTTGGCCATAGCCAGCCAGTCGGTATTGGTACTGTTGGCTGTGAAAGCCCTGGAAATGCGTTCCCAGCGGGATTTTTATCAGGTAGCAGCGCTGGTGCTGCTGGGTATGGGGCTGGCGGCCTGGTTGCGTGTCGATGTCCTACTGGGTATTTATCTGCTGATTACCCTTTATCTGGCGCTGTTGGGTTTACTTTGGCAGCCCTTGGCCGATGCGGCCAGCGCAAGGGGTAGTGTCGCCCTGCAGGGCCGTGATTTTCGTTATATGCTGGTATTCAGTCTGGCTTTCATGGTGTTTTTGCTACCCATGACCGGGCTGTTTTTTCTGCTCCTACCGCGTACGCCGACACCGCTCTGGGCCTGGGCTCCGCCCCAGGGGAGTGCGCGTTCCGGATTCAGTCCCGATTTGGCACCAGATCAGATCAGTCGTCTGGCCGAGGATCCGGCAGTGGCCTTTCGTGCCCAGATCACTCCCAGGCCGGAAAATCCTGAGCAATTATATTGGGTGGGCGCGATTTTGTGGCATGACCAAGGGACCACCTGGGAGCCCGATCCACCTGCTGAAAAACGCTCTACAAGAGATGTGCAATCAGACAATCCGGACCAGTTACCAGCGGGGCCGCTCACCCGTCAGGAAATTGTAATCAGCCCTGGAGATAGCTCTTATCTTTTCGCCTTGTCATCCCCACGGCGCTGGCAAATTCCTTTGGCGCATCACGAACTATGGGATGGCGTCATGCAGTTGCAGAAGCCTCCCTCTCTGCCACTGCGCTACGTGGTCTGGTCAGGTGCCAGCCGTGTTCTAAGCCTCAGATCTGGCGTGCATCAAGCCGCTCTGCAGGTGCCGGCAACTACGCCATCGGCTATTGTGACTTTGGCAAAAAGTCTGGCAGGTCATACTCCTAATCAAACTATTGAACATTTAATGCATTGGTTTCGGGGGCCATCCTTTCATTATAGCCTGAAGGCGCCAGCCGCTTATCCGCACGGGCAGACGATGGCGGATTTTCTGCTGCATTCTCATACCGGCTTTTGTGAATATTATGCGGGAGGCCTCGCGCTTTTATTGCGTCTGGATGGTGTCCCTGCACGTGTGGTTACCGGTTATCATGGTGGCGAATATAATCCTGTCGGTCATTACTGGCTGGTGCGCCAGAGTATGGCCCACGCCTGGGTACAGGCCTGGATTGCCGGAAAAGGCTGGGTACGCCTGGATGCCACGCCAGCGGCTGCGGCAACTGGACTAAATAGTAACGGGAATAGCGGGGCCTTTGCCGCCGATGAAGTTCCGGCAGCACAGCGGGTATGGGACTGGCTGCAGTGGGAATGGATTAACACCGTCATTGATTTGACCCCGGCCAAACAACGATCACTCTGGACTTCTGCCGGGTTGCAGTTTTTGCACTTTTTCCAAAGCAGCCAGACTTCCAGTCAGAAAATCCTGCATTCTCCACGACATTGGTCCGGATTTAGTGCGCAGCAACCTGCCTGGCGCGTGATAGTGGGAATTTTCGCGCTGCTTGGCCTGGTCCTGCTATGGGTCTGGTATCGGCGTAGACAGGCAACGCGAAATACAAATGCCCATGATTACTGGCGCCACCGGGCCATAGAAGCACTGCATGGTCTCGGTTTGAAAGATGCTCGTCCTGGCCAGGAAAGCGTTTTTTGTGGGACATTACCGTTTGATTCGACGCTCCGTAATCAGTTGTTGCAGCACTATTCCCTGCAGCGCTATGGACCACATCCTGATGCGGAGGGGGATGCCAAACTGCAGGCAATTATTGCGCAAATGCGTCATAGCCGTGGTACGGGGGTGTGATTGAACGAGCGAAGCTGAAATCTGTGGTGAAGGGTGCATATTTTCAGCGACTTTTGGCCTGCGCCGTTGTTGTTCTTGGCGAAATCCTGCGCCCGTCAGGAGAGCTGTTTGAGCCCGCAGGGCGAGTTCTCTCCTGACAGCAGGATGAGCCCTAGAACAACAGGCGAGGGACAAGGGAGCTGAAAATATGCACCCTTCACCACAGATTTCAGACGGATCAATCTTAGGAAATCACTTTTCCCCGTTCCAGCCGAATGATCTGATCCGCCAGACGGGTGGTGCGGGGTCGATGGGCGACAATCAGAATGGTTTTTTTGCCGTGCAATTCTGCGAGAGTTTCAGCAATGCGTTCTTCGCTTTCGCTGTCGAGATTGCTGGTCGCTTCATCCAGTACCAGCACGGAGCGATCCAGATACAGTGCGCGGGCAATGGCCAGACGCTGCCGCTGACCTCCGGAAAAATTCGCGCCATTCCCCTGGATGGGACTGTCCAGTCCGCCACTCAGGGCCAGAAAATCCCAGGCATGCGCCTGCCGGGCAGCAATTTCGGCGCGATGAGGATCGGGAGTGTCCTCACCGTAAGCAATATTGCTGAGGGCGCTGCCACTGAACAAAACCGGCTCTTGCGCTACAAAGCTGAAATAACTCCGATAGTCTCCCGCAGGGATCTGGTTTTTATCCATTCCCGCCACTGTAATGCGGCCACTGCTGGCCGGTAGCAGGCCCAGAATCACCCGTATCAGGCTGGTTTTGCCGCTGCCACTGGGGCCCACAAAGGCGGTGGTGCTGAGCGGTGGAATGCAAATATCCAGTCCCTGAAGGATGGATTCCTGGCCCAGTTGCAGGCGTAGGTCGTGACATTGCCAGGTCCCCCAGGGACGTGGTTCAGTGGTGCTGACAGTCTGTTCCGAAGGTTGATCCAGCCAGGCAAAAAGCCGGTCTGCGGCTGACAACCCTTGCTGTAACTGATTGTTGGCGGAAGAGAGTTGTCGCAGAGGTTCGTAAATCAGACCCAAGGCCGTAAAAAAACTGAAAAAGGCGCCGGTGCTCATGTTGCCATTGACGACCTGACTGCCGCCCAGGTAGATGATGGCGGCAATCCCCAGAGCAGCGATCATTTCCATGACCGGCACGGTGGCTTTCTGAATTCGGGCGATTTGCATCATCAATTCGAAATAGTGCCGGGCCTGCTGACCAAAGCGTCTGGCCTCGAAAGGCTCACCCCCCTGGCTTTTAATGACTTCCACACCGCGCAGGCTCTGCGAAAATTGATCCATGATTTCACCCATCTGTTCCTGCTGGGAGTTGCCTCTCTGGCGCAGTTTCTGACCAAAGCGAATCAGGGGATAAAAGGCGATGGGCAGAGTTATGAGACTGATGAGCGCCAGCTTCCAGCTCATGTAAAACACCACGAAAAGCAGGGCGACAATCTGGAAGCTGGAAAGAAAAAAGCGCGCCAGCACCGAGAGACCCTGCTGGAGCAGGGTCAGATCCAGACTCATCCGTGACAGGGTGCTGCCATGACTGTGATCAATGAGGACTTCCAGGGGAAGACGCAGGGTGTGGCCGAAGAGGTTTTCCCGCAGACCGCGTAAAACCTCTTCCTCCACCCGGGCCAGATTGATGGCCTGGAGATAATCGGCAATACCCTTGACCGCGTAGATCAGGATGACCCCTAAGGGCAGCCAGACCAGCATGCTGACCTGGTGATCAATGAATATCCGATCCAGCACGGGTTTGATGATGTAAGCCATGGCACCCATGGCCGCACCAGATATCACCATAAAGAACATGGCTACGGCGACACGTCCCCGGTGGGGGCGCACCAGACCGAGAAGACGGTGAAAGCTTTGCGAACGCAGTGCAGCAGAAGCGCTATCCGCGCTCACTCTTCGAGCAGGCCTCGTTTGTCTTTCACTTCCAGCCAGGCATCGGCATCTTCCGGCGCCGGTTTTTTCTGAATAATGGCCGGCCAGACCTTGGCGAGACGTGCATTGATTTCTTCATATTCTTCCTGGCCTTCGGGCAGGTCATCGTCGCGGAAAATGGCTCCGGCCGGACATTCTGGCTCACAAAGTGTGCAGTCAATACATTCGTCAGGGTCAATCACCAGAAAATTAGGACCTTCACGAAAACAGTCTACCGGACACACATCCACACAGTCCGTGTATTTACATTTGATACAAGATTCAGTCACCACGTAGGTCATGGGGGCCGGGCTCCTTGGCTTTTCGGTTTAAGGGTGGCCGGGCTGACCCGGCGAACTGGGGGCCTATTCTAGCCCAAGGCTGCGCGCCTGCCCACTGTCTATATAGGGGCGTTTTGATGCCCCGGATGGCAAGCCTGACCGTAATTCGCTATAGTTCAAATCTGGACTTTATCCCATCATCGAT